>NZ_NKEX01000007.1:0-24191 GCF_002223325.1 Burkholderia sp. AU15512 | reverse complement strand
ACACTGCATCGTTGCGACTGCGGGGCTCAACTTCCAGGCCAGCTGCGCGCTCCAGACTCCAGCACACCGCCAACCCTGCTTCCCTTCTCCCGCGCCGCGTTTCCGTTAGCGCGAAAGAGGCGTGATTCTAAGCACCCGCCCCCGTCTACGCAAGCCCCTTTGTGAAAATATTTTGAAAAAGCCCCCGTGCGCTGGCGCGCACGGGGGCTTGGGGCTTGGGGCTTGGGGCTTGGGGCTTGGGGCTCGGCAGGCCACGCATCGCAACGCGAGCCCCCTCTATTGATGTGACGTATGACTGTCGTCCCCGTATATACGAGGTCGCGGAACGGACAAGGAAGCGGGTGCCGTCGAGTATCATGCCGCGACCGAACCACGCACTCATATCCACGATGGACAGCACCTCTCAATCCGGCGACGCCGACCTTCGCGACGAATATGCAGCGCTGCGCGAGCGCGCCATCATCCTGGAAGAACAGGCTCCGCCGCTTCTGCAACGCATCTCGGATGTATTGCCGCGGATCAGCGGTGAATCCGAACTGGCGGATGAGCATCGCGAGCGACTCGTCGGTGCGCGCAACGCAGCGATGGTCTCGATCGAAAACTATCAGCAGGCGATTCCTTTCCTGCAGACGGCCGACTCGATCATCGAGCAACTGGACAAGACGCCCGAGCGCGACGAAGACATCGAGTGGCGTGAGTCGCTGCTGCAACGGCTCGACGAGCTGATCGACGTCGCAGTCGTGATGATCGACGATGCCGAAGGCTACTTCGAACAGGCGGACGCCTGCGATCTGTCCAGCGTACCGAAAGCCATCCTCGAGGATTGAGCGACGCTGCTCGGGACCGCGTAGCGCACCGGCATGATGTCGTGTGCGCCAGCCATCCCCATGTTTGCCGGCCTGCAGCCCCGGCCCGAAGCCTTCGCCGTCGCGCGGGGCGCCGCCCTCCCGCAAAAGCTCACCTTTTCGCACCTCCCCGTCGCCCGGGCGGCGCGACACGACTACAGTGCGTCGAGAACGATCGTCTCGCTCACGATCGGCACGCGGATATATCCGCCCTCCGCATCGCCATACGCGTGCGCATTCCCGTCGATGACGCATTGCGCCGTCAACGCGCAAAGGGTCGCGTCTCGCGCATCGACGGACTTCAGCGTCGACACGTCGACGCCCAGTCGTTCCAGCAATTGCCGGCGCTGGTTGCGTTTCTGCTTCGCCGATGCGACGGCCCTCCCCAGCATCGCGCAGGTGATCGCATAAGGATAGGTTTCGAAGCTCGCGCGCCCGCCCGCATAGCGGGCGCCGGTCAGCAGCGGATAGGCGTCCGCGAGCGAGCGGTAGACCCGCTCTCCCATGAACATCCAGTCGAAGAAACCTGACGTGCTTGCAACCGCCTGCTCCCGCGACGGCGTCGGAAAGCACGAGATCCGTTCGCGCGCGAGCGCCTGTTCGGCCGCGCGGCGCCCGCTCCCCGTCCACCACAGGCTCGGCGCGTCGACACCCACGGCCACGACGTCATGGGCGAGGCACAGCGCAGGCACCGCCTCGGGCGCGATCCGTTCCTCGCGATAGACGACTGTCCGTCCGCGCAGGATCACGAGATCGCACTGCTTCTTTTCTCCACCCACATCGACACCCGCCACGGCCGACGATTGCCACGTGGCGGATCCGAAGGATCGAGCGGATCGCATGCGGGCGCCTCAGTCTGCCGGCCGTGCGTCGTAGGCGGTGTCGAAGATCGCCTCGAGACCGGGATGCACACCGCGCATCGGGTCGACGACCGACTTCGCCCAGTCGAAATACGCCTGCTTGCGCTCGAGCGGCCAGTCCGCGGGGGGATGCCGCGCGATGTCGCGCAGGTTGCAGATCTTGTCGGCCAGCTTCACGAGCTTCGCGCGCCGGCTGATGGTCGCCGCATGCTCGACCTGCAGGCGCTTGCGCTCCTCCTTCGGCAACGACTTGTCGTCGGTGACCTCCATCACGATGTCCGCCACGTCCTTGCCGAACAGCCGCAGCAGTTCCTGCTCCGTCGTCTCGGTATCCTCGACCGTGTCGTGCAGCACGGCCGCGACGATCACGCGTTCGTCCTCGACGCCGGCCTCGTTGGCCAGCACATCGGCGAGCGCGATCGGATGATTGATGTACGGTGACGCTTCTTCGTCCTTGCGCCGCTGATTGCGATGCTTGTCCGCCGCGAACGCGATGGCGGCTACCAGCTTTTTCATATTCCCCCCTCGTGTGGCCTGCCCCGCGGTCGGCAGAACCGGTCGCGTGCATTTCGGAACCGCACATACTACCTGTTCGTGATGACCCTGCCCGCGCGCCGGCATTCACGCATGCCCTGCGTCACGCGCCCACCGGTGCGCGCTGGAGCTCGACCACGTTGACCCGCGCGCCGAATACGTCCCTCACGAGCGGCAGCAGGTGGTCGTGGTGCGTCAGGAACAGCACCTGGGTTCGCGTCGACAGATCGCGCAGCGCATCGAGGCCGGCCTTCGCGCGCGCATCGTCGAAGTTGATGAACAAGTCGTCGGCCACGAACGGCAGTGCGGTCCGACTGCCGAGCTGCAGCTCCAGCGCCGCGATCCGCAACGCGAGGAACAACTGGTCGCGCGTCCCTTCGCTCAACCCCGCGACCTCGACCGATGCCCCCTGCGTCCGTCGTGCATACAGCGCGGGCGGCGTCCGTTCGGTATCGACGGTCAGCCGCGCGAATTCGCCCAGCGTGAGCCCCGCGAAAATCTCGCCGGCCCGCCTGAGCATCGGCCCCTGCTTCTGGTCGCGATAGCGATCCGTCGCCCACTTCAGCAACCGGCTCGCCGTGGCCGCCTCCAGATACTGTTCGGCTGCTTCGCCCATCGCCGCCAGCGCTTCCTGTCGCTTCGATTCGGCAACGGCCGCGTTCGCCTGGCCATCGATCGCGCCGAACGCCTGATCGGCCACGACCTGCTGCTGGGCAAGCTCGTTCAGACGCTTGCCGACGTCGTCGAGCGACTGTTTCACCGCCTCGAGGTGCGCCGGTACGTCGGCGATGTCCTGCTCCGCGACTTCCGCTTCGACGGCGGACCGGGACAGACCGTCACCATCGCGCACCAGTGCCTCGTGCGCGGCATCGACTGCCTGCCGCAGCTGGCGCTGGCGATCCGAGCGCTCGGCCAGCGGCAGCGCCGCGTCGATCGACGCCACGCCTGCCAGTTGCAGCAGCGGCTGGATGCGCGCATCGGCACCGGCCACCGCGGCGGCGGCATCCGCGACCTTGCTGTCAGCCTGACGAACGGCTTCATCGGCACGACCGATCGCACGCGCGATTTCCTTTGCAGTCGAAAGGCGCATCGTCAGTCGGCGTGCGACATCCGGCCAGTCGCCGCTCGTCAGCCATTCCGGCGCGAGCGCTTCGGCGAGCCTTCGTGCGCCCGACTCGAGCGCGGACAGCTCCGCACGGATCGCAACGATCCGGTTGCGCGGCGCGTCGGCATCGGCCAGTTCGACCGTCACCGCGTTGGCGAGCCCGAGCGCACCTTCCGCGGCGGCCAGCGTCGCCGCGCTCGTGGACAACTTCGCGGCGGCCAGCGCGTCGCGCCATTGCACCTGCCACGCATCGTAGGCCGCCTGTGCGTGGCCGGCGCGCGATTGCGCCGTCGCGCATCCGCGTTCGGCTTCACGCGCGCGATCCTCGAGGCTGTCCTGTTGCGCGAGCGCCTTCTCGGCCGACTGTACGAAGGTCTCGGCGATCGCGACGAGCGCCGCCAGACCGTCCGACTCGCCGCCGCGCGACACGGTACGCAACGCCGCACGCAACGCAGCCTCGGCACCGGCCCGCGCGGCACGAATCGTGTCGAATTCGCAGCGCTGCCGGTCGAGATCGACCTGCGCGGCGAACACCGTGTCGCGCTTTGCAAGCCAGTCGCCCATCGCCGCCAACGGCATGCCGGGCACCGCGGCGGTCGTCGCGAGCGCGGCCCATGCGTCGCGATGCGCGGTGAGCTCACGCTCGCGCTCGTCCAGCGCGGCCTGCCTGCGCGTCACGCCGGCACGCGCGGATTCGACCTGCTGGCGCAGCGACTGCAATGTCGCCGCCGCCTGCGTCGCACCGAGCTGTGCGTCGACGAGTTCGTCCGCCAGGCGGATCGCGTCGTCGACCGCAGGTGCGCCCGTTGCGAGATCGACCGCGCCGCTGCGGATATCGCCCCACGCGCCGTCGCGTCGCGCGCGCGCCGCCAGCACGTCGGCGGTCGTGACGACCTTGTGGTTCTCCGCGAAGTGCTTTTCCTGCAGTTCGAGCCGCTCGAGCTCTTCGAGTGCGCCGTCCCGCGCGTCGCGTGCAGCAGCGACCGCGCTCGCGCATTCGCTGTCTTCCTTCAGCAGCGTGCCGAGCCGCGCCGCCGACGGCACGTCGAGCGCACGCAGCGTATCGACCGGCATGCGCCACTGGCCGAGCGCATCGAGTGCGCCAGATAACGTGCGTTCGGCGGCGGCGATTTCCTGTTCGAGCGCCTGCTCGCGCTGGCCACTGTTGCGAAAGCCCTGCGCATCGGCCAGCGCCGCACGCAGCGCCTCCGGCACGTCGACGGTCGACAGGCGCGCCTGTTGTTCCTGCACCTGCGCAAGCTCGCGCGTGCGTTCGTCGAGCGATTCGCGCGCGCCGGCAAGCGCCTGGTGCAGCGCACCGTGTTCGCGCAACAGGTTCTCAACGGTCTTCAGCGACAACGCGGTCGGCAGCGATGCACGCAGCGACGCTTCGTCGGTCGGCCAGCCGAGCTGGGCGGCCGCTGCAAACGCAGCGGACAGGTGCCGCTCGACATCCGCGCCGAGCAGCAGCAGATCCTGCGCGTGATTCATGCACGCGCCGCGCAGCCGGTCGAGCGCTTCGATGTCGGCTTCGAGCGCCAGCGTGTCGGCGTCGGCGTCGATCGCATCGCGCGCCTGCCGTTTTGCAAGCAGGTCGGCACGCCGCTCCTCGAGCACCTTCTGTTCGGCCGCGAGATCGCCCTGCGCCTTCAGCAGGTCCGCATACGCGGTGGGCGGCAACTCGACGACCGGGCCCAGTTCCGCCAGCGCGGCGTCCTTGACCGTCAGTTCCTTCAGGTACGGTGCCAGCCGTCGCACGCGTTCGAGCTTCGAGCGCAGCGCTTCGAGCCGACGCTGTTCGGCACGTGCCTGCTCGATCTGCTGTTCGACCGCTTCGCGCGCGTCCTTGCGCTCGACCCAGTCGCGCGTGCGCACCTGAACCGTCTTCAGTTCGGTCACGGCTTCGTTGAACGATGATTCGGCGAGTGCAAACGCGCTGCCGCTGCGGCGCGGCGCCCAGAGTTCGGCCGAACGCGCCTCGAGCTCCTCACGCACCGGCCCGAGACTGCCGACACCGGCAGCCGATTCGAACAGCACCTGGCCGAGCTTGTCGGAGGCGTCGAGAATGCTCCGGCCGCCGTCGACCAGACGCCCGTGATCGAGCCCGAACATCTGTTCGAAGAATTCGCGCGTGGCGCCGTCAAGGACGGCGGCCAGAAAGTCGTCGGGCAGTTTGTCGTCAGCGGGTGTGCGCAGCGGACTGCGCCCGCGCGCGCGGTGGAACGCGAGTTCGCCCGTGCCGCTCTCCAGCACGCCGCCGATCCGCAGTTCGGGCGTGCTGTGCAGGAAATCAAGCGGTGTCTGCAGCTTCATCCCGAACAGCAGCTCCGACACGGCCGTGCGAATCGTCGACTTGCCGGCCTCGTTCGGCCCCACGATCACGTGGAAATCCTCGCCGGCCGACGGGAAACGCAGCGTCTCGTCGGTGAACTTGCCGTACTTGATCAGATCGAGCTGGTTGATCCGCATCGCTTATTCCCCCCTCGCCAGCCGCGCAAGCAACGCGGGCCCGACCTGCTCGACGAGTGCGGTCAGCTCGCCCGCGCGCGCCATCGTCAACAACGGCACCTCTTCCTTCACGTCGCTGCGCACCTTGCCGACGAACGGCTTCAGGTCGCGCTCGAGCAGTTCGAGGAAATCCGGGTCGCGCGCGGCGTCGGCCAGGATCTGCTTCAGATCCTCCAGCGCTTCGAGCGGCTCGCTTTCGCCCGGCTGATGATCGGCCGCGGACGTCGCGAGCCGGACCTTCTCGAGCCACAGCCGCTCGTTGCCGATGATGCCGATCTGGTTCAGCACCTCCGCGCGCAATTGCGGCGCGCGGCCGAAAAAGAGGCCATGCGCGGGCGTGCGCCCCGTGACCGTCACGCGCACCGCGCGCGGCACATGGCCGTCGACGGTCAGCAGCGCTTCCAGCGACTGGCCGATTTTTCTCGAGAGGTCGGCGACGGTAAGGCAATCGGACGCGTCGACCGACACGGCTTCCCACCGAAGCACGTCGAGATACAGGCGCTCGACCTGCGTGCGGCCCTGCTCGACCGTCACGAGCACCGCGCCGCGGCGGCCCGTCTCGCGGATATGGCGCCCCTGCAGGTTGCCGGGAAACACCACCGTGGACGGCCCCGACCATTGCTGGAATTCGTGCACGTGGCCGAGTGCCCAGTAGTCGTAGCCTTTCGCGTGGAGTTCGGCCAGCGTGCACGGCGCATAGTTCGCGTGCACCGTATTGCCTTCGAGCGCCGTGTGCAGCACGCCGATGTTGTAGTAACCGGGCACCGGGTCCGGGTAGCCGATCGCGAGATTGTCGACGACAGCCTTGTCCTTGAAGCTCTGCCCGTGCAGCGCGACGTCGAATTCGGGCAACTTGTGGGTTTCCGCCTTGCGGTGACCGAACACGGTGACGTTGTCGGGCAGCGTCAGCTTCTTCGTCATCTCGCTTTCGGCATCGTGGTTGCCGCCGAGGACGAACGCGCGGATGCCGGCCTTGCGCAGGCGCCCCATCTGCTGACCGAAGAAGATGCCTGTGTTGTGGTCCTTCCAGTCGCCGTCGTACAGGTCGCCGGCGATCACGAGGAACGCGACCTCCTCTTCGATCGCACGATCCACGAGCTGTCGCAGCGCCTCGCGCGACGCGTTGCGCAACTGCGCGGCCGGCGCGTCGGGATAGGCGCTCAGGCCGTGCAACGGGCTGTCGAGGTGTATGTCTGCCGCGTGGATGAACTTCACGAAGATTCCTTTGTTTCATGACGATGGGGCCAGCGATCGACGTGCGGTGCCGTCAGCCGGGCCATCAGTCGCAATCCTGGTAGCCGCCGAGTTCGCCGCAATGGATGCAGCGAAACAAATACGCGGTCGGCGAGCCGTCCTTGTCGAGTGCGGCGAAGAAGCGCTCCCACTCGGCGCCCTCGTCGAGTCCGGTCGATTCGCGAATCGACACGACCGCCTGCGGGCCGAGCGCCGTCAGTTCGCCCGCACCTGCCCGGCCAATGAACTGCGCGCCATCGCCGCAATGCGTCCACCACCGTTCCTGCTGCCAGCCCTGGAAGCCCGGCGTGCGGCAGGCGATTTCGTCGACGACCGCGTCAGGTACATCATCCCACTCGCCGCCGCCGATGCCGTACGTGTCGGTAAAGACCGCATCGAGCCGCGCGTGTGTCGAACCGTCGGCGACGCACCACGGGCAGATGCATTGCTCGTACTCGTCGACCGCATACACGTAACCACGTGCATCGCCGCAACACACGCAGCGCGCGTCCGAGCGGATCACGCTACCCGTTGCCAGCGGGTCGGGATGGTACCTGAAAGCGGGTAACGACATGAGGCTCTCCGTCGATCCGGATGGTGGGAGTGCACGCGACGCGAATTCGAACGGCCATTGTGCCGCAGCCCGGCCGCGTTACTGCGGAATCCCGGTCTCGACAAACGTGCCGTTCACGAAACGATAGACGCGATGCGTTGCACCGCCGTGAGAAAGAAATTCCCACCGGATGTCGATGCCGACCGGGTCGTCGCGCCACGCGATCGCCAGGTAGGGCGATTGCGCGCCACCGTCGGTGTCGAGCGAAACGGAGTCGAGGCAGCTTTGAACCGGCAGCGAGAAACGCGGCACGGCATGGGCGCCGTGCAGCTCCAGCACGTACAGCGCCCCTTCTTCGCCCGCGCCGCAATATCCTGTCGGGCGGCTGCTCGACGAGCGGTTGACGACGACCAGCAGATAGTCTTTGCCGTCGATTCGCTTCGAACGGTCCGACGGGAATGCAACACTCGATGCATCGCGCAATGCGTGGCGAAGCGCGGCCGGCACGATCAATACCGATTTCCGGTGGCGGGCGGCATCGACCTCGAACAACCCCGGGCGCGCCCATTCGATCGCGTGACCGTTGGCGAGCCGCACCGATTCGGGCGCCGGCGTGTCGGCGAAGGCAACGGCGGCATTCGAGGCCAGCAGCGCCAGCGCCGCGAGCTTCAACGCCATCGATTTCGTCGGGATGATCCGTGTCCGCATCAATCGCGCAGGAGGGTCGTGAAGTTCATCGCATGCGCCGGCATGCCGTTCGGGCAGCCCCGATCCAGGAACGCCCCGCGCGCGTCGTTCGTCACGACGCACGCGGCCGATCCACGAGATGCCGTCACTCGCCGCGCGGTACCGGCGGCGGTGCATAGCCGTTGTCATTGCCGGGGAACGGATTCGCGTTGCGGCGCAGCGCTTCCTCGTCGTTCTCCTTCTGCGCGAACACCGCGACACCGATCACGCCGACGTTCGCGGCATCGCCATACTTCGAATTCGCGACATAGCTGTCGGGCACCGCCGCGAAGCGGAACGCGGCGACTTCGTCGCGGCTCTTGCGGAAACCCTCGATCGTCAGCGTGCGGCCCGGATACAGCACGTAACCGCCGTTCGTATAGCTGCCGGGCCGCCCCGACAGCACGTCGAGCCCGTCGACGCTCGACACGATCTCGAACGTACGGCGCCCCTGGTTGCGCAGCACGATCATGTAGCGCGAACCTTCGACGCCCGCCATGTGCCAGCGGCCGTCGCTGCGTGCCAGACGCAGCGGCGCGCCCTTTTCGTCCGTGAACGACAGCGCGATGTCGCCGTTGGCGAGTGCGACGCGAGTCGGCAACCGGCGAACCTGGGACGCGGGAGGATGTCCGGGCAACGCGTCGTTGTAGTAGACCGACGCGAGATCCGTCGGCTTCGCCGGATCCGCGCGTTCGAAATCGACCTGGCGGGTTTCGGACCGCACCGACTCGCCCCATGCCGTGCCGAGCCCGCGGCGTTCGCTGGCGTCCGGTGCGGCGGCGGATGCGCTGGTACTGCCGGACGGCGGGGGCGACCCTGCGCAGGCGGCCAGCCAGAGCGCGCAGGCGAGCGCGAGAAGACGGAACAGGATGGTCATGACGTGATGCCTCGGAATGTTATCGGGCCGCGCCGGGCTGGCCGGAACGGCGTTTTGGTGTCGTCTGTCGTCACGATGTCGATCGGACATGCTGGCCCGTATCCCACGGCGCCGCGATCGCGGCGGCCCGGCAACCGGGAGCCTCGCTATTTAAGCATGGCCGGCGGGCGATGGGCAGGGGGTGCGCACGCCGCCCGTTGCCGGTCCATGCCGGCAGGCAGGCCCGTCGCGTCGCCGGATGGGTGGCGAACGCCGACGCATCCCGGTATCGAGGACGGGATGAACGGCACGCCGCGCGCGCCCATAAAAAAGCCCGGCCCGCATCGAAGCGGGCCGGGCTCTATCGGGAAGCGTGACGCTTACAGCGCGCCGCCTTGCGCCGACGCCGAACCCTTCACACCGACCGATGCGCCACCCTGCACCGAGTTCGTCGCGCCTTCGAGCGCCTCGCCGGCCTTCGCCTTCGCGCCGCCTGCGACGTCACCTGCCGTCGACATCGCGCCTTGCGCACGGCTCTTTGCCGTGCCCGCGACGTGCTTCACGTGCGATTTCGTCGAGTGGACGGCCGATGCGGCGGCATCCTTCGCGGTGCCCGCTGCCGAGCCGACCGCATGCGTCGCACCGCCAACCGTGTCGCCGGCTGCCGAGCCTACGCCGCCGACCGTCTTGCCGACGCCGTTCAGCGCGCCGCCAACGACGTTGCCCGCACCCGAACCCGAGCCTGCCGCATTCGCGCCGGCGCCAGCCTGCA
The DNA here is from genome assembly GCF_002223325.1 of Burkholderia sp. AU15512. Classification (NCBI taxonomy): domain Bacteria; kingdom Pseudomonadati; phylum Pseudomonadota; class Betaproteobacteria; order Burkholderiales; family Burkholderiaceae; genus Burkholderia; species Burkholderia sp. AU15512. The sequence continues at coordinate 14,199 of NZ_NKEX01000007.1, read as the reverse complement.
CGCCCACGCCACCGCCGAGCAGCGGCGTCTGAACCTGCGCGCCGACACCTGCGGAACCCTGGGCACCGGTCTGGGCCGTCTGTGCGAAAGCAGCCGAAGTCGCCATCGCCGTCAGTGCAGCACCCACCAGAATCGTACGAATCGTGTTCATGGTCATTCTCCCCAAAGACGTTGTTGCTGCGGGCCGCCTTCGTGCGGCTTGTCGCATGCCTTGCCGCGACGTGCGGCAGGTGGAGCTAATGTAGCGGCGCGGACGCGCAAAACGACTGATTTGCGGGGACTGTTACTTCCGTTGCAAATGCTGACGATTGCCTCACATAGTTTGACAATCGGGGGCTTGCGGCGGGATTGAGCGGTGGACGGGGTGACGCTGGAGACGTGCCACGCGGAGCATCACACGACGGCGACGCGGCCAATCGCGGCGGATCAGGAAAACCGGCCGCTTCGATAAGCATTCCAAAGAACGTGTATCGCCCAGCCATCGGTGCGGCCCGACAACCAATTCCTCGCGATGAGTTCGATATCGTCGGATACGCATGCCGCCGCACCGGCGTTCCCCGCTGCGCCGAACGCGAGCTTGAACGCCTTTTCCGTCAGCGCGCTCACGGCCGGCCGGTCGACCGCTGTGCCTGGATCGCCATCGACTTCATCGAACGACGCCATCCACTACGCATCGAACAGCTCGGCATCGCGACTGTCCAGCGCGCGATCGCAATCCAGGTCGTCGAGGAAATCGAAAAAGCCCGGCGCCGACAGGATGGCGTCCATTTCAAGCAGATGCGCGCTCGTCATTGCGACACCTTCACGATGTGCGGCCCCGACCGCCCGTCGATGCATACAGGTAGTTCGGGGCCGCGCGATCTGCCCGGTTACGGCCGGAACGTATCGCCGAGCACGACGCCTTCACGCCGCGGATCGGTGCCGCCCTGCAACGCGGGCGACTGGCCGACCGTTACGCGCATCACGGTATTGACGCCGCTCGCCTGCGCGGACGTCGATACCTTGTGCCCGAGCGCGAGCAGCCCCGTGATCAGCGGATCGTTCGCCCCGTTGTTTGTCGTGTTGACGTTCGGGTGCTCGCCGCCGATCGTGGTCGTCGGGCTGTTGCTCGCACCGAAGTCGACGAGCCCCGCCGACTGCTGCGCGTCGAGCCCCCAGTCGAGCGCGCCGACGAGCGTCTTGACCACATATTGCGGAATCGTGCCGCCGCCCGGCGAACCGGTCGCCATCACGAAATCGCCGCGCGAACCGTCCGCGGCCTGCCCGAACACGATCGTCGGCGCCATCGAGCTGCGCGGCCGCTTGCCCGGCTGCAGGCGGTTGGCCACCGGATTGCCCGCGCTATCGACCGGGTTCGCGGAAAAATCGGTCAGCTGGTTGTTCAGCAGGAAGCCGTTGGTCATGTGGAACGAGCCCATGCTCGACTCGACCGTGGTCGTCGCGCTCAGCACGTTGCCGTCGCCGTCGACGATCGTGAACTGGTTCGTGCCGTGCTCGATCAGCGTCGTGTCGACACCGAGCGGCACCGCGCCCAGATTGCCGGGCTGGGCGGTGCCCATGCTCTTGGCCGGATCGATCAGCGCCGCGCGCGATTTCAGGTACGGCTTGTTGAGCAGCGTGTTCCACGTGCCGCCCGGCAGCGGCACGAAATCGGTATCGGCCACGTACTTGTCGCGGTCGGCATACGCAAGCCGTTCCGCCTCGGTGATGAGGTGCACGCCCGCGACGGTCGGCTTGCCGCCTTCGAGATCGATCGCCGCGGGCTTCAGCGATTTCAGGTCGTAGTTCTCGAGAATGCCGAGCGCCGACGCGACCGCGATGCCGCCCGACGACGGCGGCGGCATCCCGCATACCCAGTAGCTGCGATAGGTCGTGCACACCGGATCGCGGCGCTTCGCCTGGTACGCGGCGAGGTCGGCGACGGTCGTCTTGCCCGGCGTGAGCGTCGACCCGTCCGCGCCCTTCGTCGTCGCGATCTTCGCGACGATGTCCTGCGCGATCTGCCCCGTGTACAGCGCGTTCGCACCCGACTGCGCCATCTGCGTCAGCGTGCGCGCATACGCGGGATTCTTCAGCACGGTGCCGAGCGTCTTCGGCGAGCCGTCGGCGTTCAGGAAATACGCGGCGGCCTCGGGGTCGCGCTTCAGGTTCGCGGCGTTCGCCGCGATCGCGTCGGCGAGCCGGCCACCGATCGGGAAGCCGTTGGTCGCAAGCGTGATCGCATCGCCGAACAGGCTCTGCCACGGCAAGCGGCCGTGATCCTGCTGCAGTGCCTCGATCAGCCTCGGCACGCCGATCGTGCCGATCGAGCGGCCGCTCGCCCGTGCGTTCGGCAGCGGTGCCGAGTGGTCGGTCGCGTCATCGACGTAGCGCAGATAGTTCTCCGTCGCGGCCGCCGGCGCGGTTTCCCGGCCGTCGTACGCCTGCAGCGTCTTGCCGCGCGCATCGTAGTAGAGCAGCACGCCACCGGACCCGAGGCCCGTCGCCTCGGGCACGGTCAGGCCGAGCACGGCCTGCACGGCGACTGCCGCGTCGGCGGCCGTGCCGCCCTTCTTCAGCACCGCGCAGCCGGCCGCGCTCGCGTACGCGTTCGACGTGGCCACCAGATAGGTCTTCGCATAAACCGGCTTCATCCCGGTGCGATAGCCCGACGACGCTTCCGGCAGCGACGGGTCGCCCGGCTGGTTCGAGCCCACCACGACCGTCGCGCCGCTGTTGTCGACCGCGAGGCAGCTCGCATCGGTGGAAGGTGTCGGCGTGCGGCCTGCTTCGTTCTCGACGTCGCCGCCGCACGCCGTCAGAAGGGCGGCCGCGAGCAACGCGGACGCATACGGAAAAATCGCTGTTCTGTTCATTGTCTGCCGATGTTCTCGTAGGTCGTTGCGATGGACATCACGCTGCCTGCGACCCCCTCGGTGCGCCGGCAACGCGTTCGATAGTCCCACGAACAGAATTTTTTCCGCAATAAGGGATTGGCGTCGCGCGGCCGGATGTTGTGTGCGCAACGTCACCGCTTACGCACGCGGGTTCGCGTGCTGCACTGCATCGCAGTGCGATGCGCCCGCACGGCCGATGGCGTTACTTTGTTGCCCGACGGCGCTTGCCGGCTGCGCCACCGTCGCGCGCGAATCCGCGCTCCATCGCTTCGATCGCCTCGGAGAAGAACTCGAGAAACATCGTCATCGCAACGGTCGCGCTCATGTCGGCCCGCTGATAGATGCAGCTGAACGAGCGCGCCCCCGCATCGGCAAGCGGCGTCCACGCGAGCCGGCCAGCGGCCACGTCGTCCGCGACGTTCTCGGCGATCAGGAAGCCGACACCCGCGCCTTCGGCCGCGAGGCGCCGAACCATCGGCACCGAGCCCGTCTCGATCAGCGGCCGCACGTTGCGCGGCTGCCGCGCATCGATCTGGTCGAACATCGCGCGCAGCTCCGTGTCGGGCGTCATCAGGATCAGCGGATGCGCGAAACAGTCGCGCAGCCGCACCTTGCCGCCGGACGCCGCGAGCGGATGGCCGGGCGCAGTGACGACACCCAGCGGCTGAGCGAATGCGCGCACCTCGACGACGCCCGCCGACGTGCGCCGGCGCAACGCATAGCCAATATCGGCCTCGCCTGTCTCGACCCAGCGCACGATGCTCTCGCCGTTTCCCGAACGCACGCTGTACGTGACGCCCGGATAGCGCCGCATCGCAGCGAGGATCGCGTCGGGCACGAGCCTTTCCGCGGTCGACGCGGGTACCGCCAGGTTCACGTGCCCGCGACGCAGCGCACGCAGGTCCTCGACCTGCGTGAGCGCGTTGTCGAAGTCGCGCTGGCCGCGCCGCACGGCCGCGATCACGATCTCGCCGGCGAGCGTCAACTGCATGCCGCGCGGCAGCCGGTCGAACAGCGGCACGCCGACCTGCTCCTCGAGATTGCGGATCTGCTGGTGCACCGCCGCAGCGGTCAGGTGCAGCGCGTCGGCCGCCTTGCGAATCGAGCCGCGCCTCGCGACCTCGTCGAAACAGCGGAATGTCTGCGATATCGAACGCATAAAAGGTCCGTTAGATTTTTCCGAACAGGCCGTCAAGAATAATCCAATTTTACTGACCGTCCGGATCGTCTAGATTCCGCTGCATCCCCGCATCCGATTCGAATGGAGACCGCAGTGACAACCGTCGACCAGATTACCCAGCGCCGCCGTGGCGTCGGCCTCATCGCCCACGATCCCGCCCTGTCCGCGGGCGGCTATACGCTCATCGCGCCGCAGACGGCCGACGGCAACGTCTATCTCGTCGGCATCGACGGCGAAGTCGCCCACCAGTGGAAGATGCCCGTGCGCCCCGGCCGCCATGCGGTGATCCTCCCGAACGGCAACCTCGGCTACAACGGCAACCATCCGCAATCCGAATCGCGCTATGCGCCGTGGTCGATGTGGCATGGCGGCGACTTCTACGAAGTCACGCCGCAAGGCGAAACCGTATGGCGCTACGAGGATCCCGCGCACCACCACGATGCGCAGTGGCTGCCGAACGGCAACCTGCTCTACGCCGCGTGCGAGCCGGTCGACGCCGCGTTCGCGCGGCGCGTGCCGGGCGGCACGCCGCACGGCGACGACGAAGCGATGTATGCGGACGTGATCCGCGAAGTGAACCGGGCCGGGCAGATCGTCTGGGAATGGCATGCGCGCGACCATCTGCGGCCCGAGGATTTCCCGATCGCGGCCGGTTTCGGGCGCTATCACTGGCCGCTCGTCAACGGCCTCGCGGTCGATGCGAACGGCCGCGTGCTGATGAGCCTGCGCACGACGTCGGGCATCATCGGCGTGAATCGCGAAACCGGCCGCGTCGACCTGCGGATCGGGCCAGACGTCGTATCGCACCAGCATGCGCCGGTGCCGCTTCCGAACGGCAACATCCTCGCGTTCGACAACGGCAATTTCCGCCACGGCGCGCACGTCGTGTTCTCGCGCGTCGTCGAGATCGATCCGGCGACGCAGCGCGTCGTGTGGTCGTATGCGGATGACGTCGTGAACCTGTTCTACACGCCGTTCATGGGCAACGCGCAACGCTTGCCGAACGGCAACACGCACGTCACCGAATCATCGACGGGCCGGCTGTTCGAAGTGACGCCCGCCGGCGAGGTCGTCTGGGAATACGTGATTCCGTGGTTCGCCGAATACCCGGACGAAGCCGCGCGCAAGACCGGCCCCGGGCAGCTCAACAGCGTATTCCAGACGTTCCGCTACAGCGCCGCGCAACTGCCCTGGCTGCGGGCCTGACCGTTCGTTCACCGTCGGTTTCCGGCGCTCGTCGCCGTTCGCTTCGAAGGGGCCTGCCGTGTCGCACGATCCGATCTCAACACCCGTCGACGCACGGCTGCCCGCCTGGCAGCTCGCGCTGTTCGGGCTGCAGCACGTGCTGTCGATGGCCGCGTCCCCGATCACGGCCGTGTTCCTGATCGCAAAAGTGCTCGCGCTGCCGGCGGACCTGACGGTCCAGCTGATCGGCGCGACGTTCTTCGCGTGCGGGATCGGCACGCTTCTGCAATCGCTCGGTGCCGGGCCGATCGGCGCACGCATGCCCTTCGTGATGGTGCCCGGCGGTGCACCGACGATGCTGTTCGCCGGCATCGCCGCGCAATCGGGCCTGCCGACGGCGGCCGGCTCGGCATTGCTCGCCAGCGCGTTCTACTGGGTGCTGCTGCCCGTCTTCACGCGCTGCCTGCGGCTCTTTCCGCGCATCGTCGTCGGCGCGATGCTGTTGCTCGTGTCTGTCAACCTGATCCGGATCTACGCGACGATCGTCGTCGGCCAACCCGGTTCGGCCGATTTCGCGCAGCCGCGCGCACTCGGTCTCGCGCTGGCGACGATCGTCGCCACCGTCGTCGTGGCCGGTGCGTTCCGCGGCACGCTCGGGCGGCTCGCGGTGCTGATCGGCCTGATGGCCGGTGCGACGCTCGGCTGGGCGCTCGATGCGATGCCGGCGCTCGCCGACGTGTGGCGCGGCCCGCTGTTCACGCATCCGGTATGGCTGCCGTTCGGGATGCCGCGCTTCGACGTGCTGGCCGCGCTGCCGCTGCTGATCTTCACCGCGATCTCGATGGCCGAGGCCACCGCGCAGACGGTCGCCGTCGGCGAAACGTGCGGCAAGGCGATCTCGCTGTCGCGCGACGTCCCGAAGACGATACGCGGCGATGCACTGGCGTCGCTGGCCGGCGCGCTGTTCGGTACGCCGTTGATCGTGACCAGCGCCGAGAATATCGGTGTCGTGCAGACGACCGGCGTGCGCTCACGCTACGTGACGGCTGCCGCCGGCGCGATCCTGATCGTCATCGCGCTGTTCGCGCCGCTCGCGCGGCTCGCGTATGCGATTCCGGCCGCCGTGGTCGGCGGCACCGCGCTGGTGGTGTTCGCGATGATCGGCGTGATGGGCATCCGGCTGCTCGCCGGCGTCGACCTGCACGCGCGCGCCAACCAGTACACGCTCGCGGCCGCGCTCGTCGTCGGCCTCGCGCCGATCCTGGTGCCGAACCTGTATCGCCATTTCGGCGCACCGGTGCAGATCGTGCTCGGCAACGGCATGGCGGCCGGCACGCTCGCGGCCATCGCGACGCAACTGGCGTTCGCTGCATTGGCGCGGGCAAGGGGACGGGTAGGCACGGTAGCAGCAACTGCGCCCTCGCGCGACGCATAGCGGCGACGGCCGGCAGCGCGACACGCGCGCAGGCCCCGCTTGACGACGCTCGAGGTTCGACCGACAATCGCCGCTCCCTCCTGGCGCGGGCACTCGATCCAGCCGGCGCGTGCGTCTCCTCGACGCCGCCCCGGCTTCAGGTCTTCCAGTCCCGATCTCCGCGCCGCCGTGCCACGCACGCAAACCGCCGGCCCCGCCGGACACGCTCACGCAGGTATCGCCCCGAACGCCGGCTGATCGCCGCGCGGTCGCGTTTTCTCCTGCCTATTCATTTCGGAGTCCAATATGATGATTCGTCTTTCCAAGTCAACCATGGTGCTTGCCATGGCCTTTTTCGCCTCGCTCGTCGCGTTCGGCAACATCACCGACTACGCGACGAATTTCGCGTTCGTGCATCACGTGTTCCTGATGGACACCACGTTCCCCGGCAACGGAATCATGTATCGCGCGATCGGTACGACGTGGGTTCATCACGTCGGCTATATCGGCATCATCTCGATGGAAGCGCTGACGGCCGTGCTGTGCTGGATCGGCGGAGTCCGTCTGCTGCGCGCGCGACGCACCGGCGATGCGGCATTCCGCGCGGCCAAGGCGTATGCGATCGCCGGCCTGACGCTCGGCTTCCTCACGTGGCAGGTCGCCTTCATGTCGGTCGGCGGCGAGTGGTTCGGCATGTGGATGTCGAAGCAATGGAACGGCGTGCCGGACGCGTTCCGCTTCTTCATCACGCTGCTGCTCGTGCTGCTCTACCTGACGATGAACAACGACGGCATCGACGACACGCGTACCGCGCAGTGACACGGCGCTTGCATCGGGCCGGGCGGCCAACAGGACATCGGGACGATTGCCGGCGTGACCGCGTCCGGCTATAAATCGTGCATGGACACGAATCGCTGGATTCACGACCCCGTTGGCGCCTTCCGCGCGTGGCAGGAAACCGCCGCGACCGGCGCCGATCGCCGGCCGTTCGCGCCGCGATCGGTCGTGCAGCACGTCGCGATGTTCGAACGGTTCCTGCGTTATCTGACCGCACGACGCGTGTCGCTGGCCACGTTCGGACCCGACCACGTCGCGGCCTTCCTGGCGGAACTCGATCGCACCTGCGCGCCCGGCACGTCGACCCGCGTGCGCTACGCGAAGCTGATCGACCGGCTGGGCCGGCATCTGGTCGACGCCGGCGTGCGCACGATTCATCCGGCCGGCCGGACGACGCGCGATCTCGCATGGCCGGACGGCGAGCCCGAGCCGTGCTATCTGCCACCCGATGCCGACGCAGCGCTGCAGCGCCACGTGCAGCCGCGAGCACACGACACGCGCACCGACTGCCGGAATCGCGCGATCGTCGCGCTGCTGCTTGCGAGCGGCATCACGTCGGCCGAGATACGGGCGACAACCTGCGACGCGCCCGATCTCGACGCGCAGCCGCCTGCGCTCGCCGTGCCGCGCGATCGGGCGCGGCCGGGGCGCCGAATCACGCTCGCCGAATTTGCGCTGGCGCCGCTCGCCGCATGGCGGGTGCGCTCGGCAGACACGCCGGCATCCGCGTTGCTGTTTCCCGCGCCGCGCGGCGGTGGCGCGATGAACGACATGTTCCTGCTGCTCGTGGTGCGCGACGCGCTGACCGCGATCGGTTTCCACGCGGCGGACATGAGCCCGCGCGTGCTGCGCAATACGTATGCGCGCCGCCAGTTGCTTGCAGGCCACGCGCAGGCCGACGTCAGTGCGATGCTCGGTCTCGTCAGCACGCGAACGGTCACGCGCATCCGGCAGACGCTGCCGCCCGATGCGGCCGCGGACCGCGCCGCGCACGAGCGCTGATCCGGCCCGCGCTCGGCGCGCGCCGCGAGTCGCTCGGCGCCCTATTCGCCCGGCGGCGACTGGATCAGCCGCAGAATCCGTGTGTCGTACGGCGATTGCATGACTTCGGCGATACGAACCTCGGAAGCGACCGGATGCAGCGGATTCAGCAGGAAGTTGTGCGCGTGCGGCACGACGACGCTCGGCACGCGCAGCAGCGCGCTCGGCTGCGTATGCAGCCACTCGGTGCCGGCGCTGCGGGTCCAGTCGACGTTGGTTCGCCAGTCGTCCGGCGCGTCGCCCTCCGCGATTTCGGCGATATCGACCGAATCGGCCACCTCGATGCGAAGCAACTGGTATCCGCTCGGCAATTGCGCGACCGTGGCGATTTCGAAATGAACGAGCGTCTCGAGCAGTGCGAGCGCGGGATGCTCGGCGAGATACACGACGGGCTGCCCGGCAAAATGCCAGCGCCCGCCGGCGCGCAATCCGCCGATCCCTTTCAGGTCGGCGAAATTGCTGATCCGCCACAGTGTCGTCAAGCGAAGTACCCCTCGTCGATTTGCGTGAGGGCTTCCTCGACGAGCCGCGCGCCATGCTCGGTGCTCGCCATGTCGAGCGACGTGCGGCCGCCGAAGCGCTGAAGCCCGTTGCGCAGCCACGCCATCGCCTTCTCCTGGTCGCCGAACGTGGCGGTCGCCTGCGCGACGATGCGCGCGAGACGGATCGCCTTGTCGGATTCCTCCTGCGACAGGCGTTCGTGCGCCTGACGACGATGGCTCAGCGTGCGACGCGGAATGATGAAGGCCAGCTCGTCGGATTTCAGCCCGCGCTCGGACAGACGGTCGATCACCGAGACGTCGATGCGGGCGCTCGCCAACTCGGCAAGATCGGCCCCCGATCGGACACGGATCGCCAGCAGCTGTTCGAGAATCGTGAATTCGGCCTGACGCGGGTGCGCGACGCCCGAAGGATGGAAAGCAATGGTGCTCATGGTCTCTCCCGGCAATTTGCCCAATCATTATAGGCGTTTTGCCGAAAACCTGCGGACGCGGATGAGGGGCGTGCCTGTGGTGCTCGTCGGGGTGCCTGCGGAGGCGAGGACGACGTACGCCATCCACCTGGAGGCAAGCTTCTACGGCCGCGAATCGGAGATTCGCCCGGGGGACGGGGTGCAATTATTCAGTATATAAAATCCCGACAAACGCCGTACGGTTGTCACGTAACAACTTTTTAACTGATTGCATTTTCTCCGATTTCGCCGGCTCATCCTCCCCGGCAAGGTCGATCGGTTCGATCAAGACAAGTGGATGTTCTTCAAGCGCGCCCCGTCATCAGGAACGCCGCTCCCGACGATTCACCGTCCATCGCGACGGAACCGCATCGCCGTGCACTCGTGCCGGATGCGCTCCCATATCGCGCGTTTCTCGTCATCGTTCATGAACACCCAGTGCGAGACCTCGTCAGCCGTTCGGCCGCATCCCTTGCAGACATCGTCGAACAACGTCGAGCACACACCGACACAGGGGCTGTCGGGTAAGTCATGAAGTGTGGAAGCCATTGGAACGTTCGTATCGGTTGAAAATCCGGCAGCGTTACGAATTACGCTCCCATACACGGGTACCTTTCCGCCCGGGCCGGCTGTCCGAATGATGGCGTTGTCGCCGTACGATGCGGCGTTCACGTGTGCCCGGGTTCGATCGTGCGGTTGCCATCTACAGTCGCACGACTTAGTCATTCAGGAGCCACGATTCACTTTTCGCGCACGACCCCCGCTCAATATCCGGGATCGTGCGCCACACCGCGAGCAATCAGCCGGCCCACGCGGACGACCGGATCACGCTGCAGAAATTGCCTGCGTGGAAATGCGGGTCCTTGTCTGCGAGCACATCGGCCTTCACGTTGCCGAACGTCGTATCAGGCTTGTGCTTGATCCCATCGTAGAACGCCTGAATGATGTCTTCCTTGAAGTGCGGCGTACGCGGATGCGCACGAACGACGGCCTCGCGCTCCACATCGCTGTATTCCGGATAGGTCAGGCCCAGCACATCCATCTCGACGCCCGCGGTAACGAGCGCGATCACCGGATGCATGTGCTGCGGGATGCCCGGCGTGGTATGCAACGCGATCGAGGTCCACACGACGTCGATATCCTGCTGCGAAATGCCCTTGCCCTTCAGGAAATCGCGTGCGGCATTGGCGCCGTCCACCTCGAAACGCTCGCATGCGCTGCTGTGTTTGTGCGTGAGCCCCATGTCGTGGAACATGCAGCCGCAGTAGAGCAGCTCGGGATCGTATTTCAGCCCGCGCCGCTGGCCCGCAAGCGCCGCGAAATAGAACACGCGGCTGGAATGATGGAACAGCAACGGAGACGCGGTATCGCGAACGAGCTCGGTGATTTCGCGCGTCAATTGGCTATCGGGAATGGTGATGCCTGCAACGTTCTCAGTCATGATCGACCTCCATTGAAAACACCCTCGATTCTCCGGCGTCCGATAGCTGTCTCCAATAGACGTGTTACGTCAAATCCTGCCATTTTGCGCGATGGACAGACACGGCGCCCGCGCAGCGAGAAGAACACCGGAGCCAGGCCCGTCTGCGAGCATCGTGCGCCGCTGGCGCGTCTATACTGCTACCCGTCACGTTCGACACGACACACCATCGATCATGCCGAAGGTCGTAGGAATTTTCGCCGTTCCGGGCGTTCAACTGCTCGATGTCTCCGCACCGCTCGACGTCTTCGCGCAAGCGAACGCCGAATGCGGGAAGCCGTTCTATACGTTGCGGATCATCGCCAGCGAGTCCGGTCCGATCCGCAGTTCGTCCGGTGCGCAGTTGCTGCCCGACTGGATCGTTCCCGACATTCCTGAGCGCATCGACACGCTGTTGGTCGCCGGCGCGCCGAGCGCCGGCCGGATCGCACTGCGCTCCGACGTCCTCGCGTGGCTGCGAGCGGCGGCCGTGCAGAGCAAGCGCTACGGCTCGATCTGCACCGGCGCGTTCATCCTCGCGGCCACCGGCCTGCTGAAAGGCCGTCACCTGACCACGCACTGGGCTGCGGCCGATGCGCTTGCCGAAGCGTATCCATCGCTCGCCGTCGACGCGGACGCACTGTATGTGCGCGACGGCAAGCTGCGCACCGGCGCCGGCGTCACGGCCGGGCTCGATCTCGCGCTCGCGCTGGTCGAGGAAGATCTCGGCCGCGAGATCGCGCGGCGCGTCGCCGCACAACTGGTCATGTTCTTCAAGCGCCCGGGCGGCCAACTCCAGTTCAGCCGCAAGGGCGAGGCGCGCCCTGCCGGACGTTCGGTACTGCAGGAGGTCCAACGCTGGATCGCGGCGAATCCGGAACTCGAGCATTCGGTGGCGGAAATGGCGAAGCATGCAGGCATGAGCCCGCGCCACTTCGCACGCCTGTTCCGCGCGGAAGTCGGCATGACGCCGGCCGCATGGGTCGAGGCGACCCGCATTTCGGCCGCCCGCCACTTGCTCGAGAACGGTCACGACACGCCGAAACAGGTCGCCGCGAAATGCGGCTTCGCGAATGTCGATACGCTCAGGCGGTCGTTCAGCCGGCACGTTGGAATCACGCCTGCCGAATACCGGAAACGGCAGGCGGTCCTGGTCGAGTGACGCGGTCATGTGCCACAAATACGGCACGAACGATATAAACAGCCTCACACAAATACTTCGGAATGCGATGTAACTGGTCGTTTTGTGGCCCCTACCGACCGACGGCATCGCCCCACTCATGGCTCCGTCCGCAGTCCCCGTCAAGCGCCGGACAGCCTCGCAATCATCAGACGAAACACCCCGCCGCCCCAGATCGTTTACCCAGTTGCAATAATTATTCGCTGGAACGCGTATTTCCGACCGGTAACGCGATCGCTACGATGCAATCAACCGCTGAACGCAACAAGCAAAGCGCGAAATCAATGAAACCGGAGGTCATCATGAAGTCGTTCATCTACGCTGTCGTCGCCGCAACCGCGCTGTCCGCCTCGTACGGCGCATTTGCACAATCGAATCCGTCGGGCCAGCTGACGCGTGCCCAGGTGCGCGCCGAACTCGTCCAGCTCGAACAGGCCGGCTACAAGCCCGAAGTCTCCGATCAGTATTACCCGCGCGCGCTGCAGACCGCCCAGGCCCGCGTGACGAACGCCGATGAAACCGGCTACGGCGCGCAAGCCTCCGCCGGCGTACGCGCGGGCCGCGCGATCGCAGTCAAGCAGGATGGCCGCGACTCCGTGTATTTCGGCCAGTAAGCCGGACACGCGCCCGCGTATTCCGATACGCGCGCAGCAAACGAAACACCCCGCTCCCGTTCGTCGGGGCGGGGTGTTTGTTTTCCGGCCGTCCGCGCCCGGAACGGATTGCGCGCCCCGATCGATGCGGTCTCGCGAGTCGCGTGCCGCGCGGCTCCGTTCACGACGGCAGCCGGTGTTTGCGCATAGAATGGCCGCGTGGTCGGTGCCGGCCAAAACGAACGCGAGCGGAACCACGACGCCCGGCTTGCCCGATCGTCGCCGCGCCCGCAGGCCGGCCCCGATGCCGCACTCATCGCATTTTTCGAAAAGGAGCGGTTTCATGTCTCAAACATCCGGTTCCATGATCACGTTTCGACGCCCGGACGGCCAGGAACTGCAGGGCTATCTCGCCACGCCGGCGAAGACCGAAGGCGCGCCCGCGGTCGTCGTCATCCAGGAATGGTGGGGGCTGAACGACCAGATCCGTGGCGTCGCGGATCGCCTCGCGCGCTGCGGCTACTTCGCGCTCGTGCCCGACCTGTACCGCGGCAAATCAACGGTCGAGGAAGAGGAAGCACACCACCTGATGACCGGGCTCGATTTCGGCGACGCGGCTTCGCAGGACATTCCGGGCGCCGTGACGCATCTGAAGACGCTCGCCTCGCGTGTCGCGGTGACGGGTTACTGCATGGGCGGCGCACTCACGCTGCTGTCGCTGCAGTTCGCCGATGCGGACGCGGGCGTCACGTGGTACGGCCTCCCGCCGCTCGACTACCTCGATCCGGCGAAGCTCAAGGTGCCGCTGATGGGCCACTGGGGCACGCAGGATGCGTTCTTCGCGATCGACCAGGTCGATGCGCTCGAGAAGAAGCTGACCGATGCGAAGGTCAATGTCGAATTCCATCGCTATCTCGCGCATCACGCATTCGCGAACGAAACGGCTGTCGGCCCCGGCCGTATCGCCGGCACGCAGTTCGATCCGGTGTGGTCGCAAATGGCGTGGGATCGCACGCTGACGTTCTTCGGCCGCACGCTTTGGGAAAAGCAGGGGTAACGTAACGCCGCTTCCGACGCGAGCGGCTACGTAGACTGCGGAAAAAGAAACGCCACGGATTTTCATCCGTGGCGTTTTCGTTTTCGCGTCGGGCAACCTCCGCGACCAGGGGTCATGGCTCGCCCCTGCCCGTTGTCTTGCTTACCCGTTCGTCGCCGTTGCCGACGCAGGCGCCGGAGCGGCCGCCTTGTCATAGTCGACCGGTGCATCCGGCGCGCGCGGCGTTTCGCCGGCCCGCTCGATCCACCCGCCGCCCAGCGAACGGTACAGGTTGACCAGGTTGGTCCAGCGTGCCAGGCGCGCATTGATCAGCGACTGCTGCGCCGAATACAGGTCCGTCTGCGCGGTCAGCACCGACAGGTAGCTGTCGACACCGTTCTTGTAACGCAGGTCCGACAGGTCGAAGCGACGCTGCTGCGCGTGCT
>NZ_NKEX01000002.1:0-220588 GCF_002223325.1 Burkholderia sp. AU15512 | reverse complement strand
ACACTGCATCGTTGCGACTGCGGGGCTCAACTTCCAGGCCAGCTGCGCGCTCCAGACTCCAGCACACCGCCAACCCTGCTTCCCTTCTCCCGCGCCGCGTTTCCGTTAGCGCGAAAGAGGCGTGATTCTAAGCACCCGCCCCCGTCTACGCAAGCCCCTTTGTGAAAATATTTTGAAAAAGCCCCCGTGCGCTGACGCGCACGGGGGCTTGGGGCTCGGCAAGCCCGGCAATCACGCCGACAACCGATACCCACCAGTCGCCGGCCAACTACCCAAGTAGCCCGATCAGCGGTGCTTGAACACCGGCTTCCGTTTCTCGACGAATGCCGCCATCCCTTCCTTCTGGTCTTCGGTCGCGAACAGCGAATGAAACAGCCGACGCTCGAAGTGGACGCCTTCGGCCAGCGTCGTCTCGTACGCACGGTTCACCGACTCCTTGACCATCATGACCGCCGGCAGCGAAAACTCGGCGATCGTCGCCGCGGCGGCAAGCGCCTCGTCGAGCAGCGTGTCGGCCGGCAGCACGCGAGACACGAGCCCCGCGCGCTCCGCTTCGGCAGCATCCATGAAACGGGCAGTCAGGCACATATCCATCGCCTTCGCCTTCGACACCGCGCGCGGCAGACGCTGCGTGCCGCCCGCACCCGGCATGACACCCAGCTTGATTTCCGGCTGGCCGAACTTGGCCGTGTCCGCTGCAAAAATGATGTCGCACATCATGGCCAGCTCACAACCACCGCCCAGCGCAAAGCCCGAAACCGCCGCAATGATCGGCTTGCGGATCTCACGGACCGTCTCCCAGTTGCGCGTGATGTAGTCGCCCCGGTAGACATCCATATAGGAGTAGGTCGCCATCATGCCGATGTCCGCGCCAGCCGCGAACGCCTTCTCGCTCCCGGTCACGACGATCGCGCCGATGCCATCGTCCGCATCGAACGCCTTCAGCGCGTCGCCCAGCTCATCCATCAGTGCATCGTTCAGCGCATTCAGCGCCTTCGGACGGTTCAGCGTAACCAGCCCGACACGCCCCCGGGTCTCCACCAGGATGTTCTCGTAAGCCATCTATTTCTCCTCGATCAATGAAATGAGAAACGCCTCGCACATGCGAATAGTTTGATGCTACCATTCTCCGACCAACCGGTCGGTTAATTAATCGATCCAACCCCTCTCAACGTCCATCAGGCTGCCGCCATGACCCATGCACTGTTCACGAAGCACGAAGACACGCTGAAACACGCACTCGCCGCCATCGAGAGCCGCGGGTACTGGAGCCCGTTCGCCGAAATGCCAAGTCCCAAAGTGTACGGGGAAAGCGCGAACGCAGATGGTGAGGCCGCGTTCAAGTCGCACCTCGACAAGACGTTCGCGCTCGACCAGCCGGCGTCCGGAGAAACGGTCGGCGCAGAGCGGTCGCCGTACGGCATTGCACTGGGCATCCGGTATCCGAAGTCGACGCCCGACGAACTGATCGCCGCCGCTGCCGCAGCACAACGCTCGTGGCGCGAAGCCGGCCCAAGCGCCTGGATCGGTGTCAGTCTCGAAATCCTCGCGCGCCTGAATCGCGCCAGCTTCGAAATCGCCTACAGCGTGATGCACACCACGGGACAGGCATTCATGATGGCGTTCCAGGCCGGCGGCCCGCACGCACAAGATCGTGCGCTCGAAGCAGTCGCCTATGCATGGGACGAACTGCGCCGCATCCCGGCCGACGCGCACTGGGAAAAACCGCAAGGCAAGAACCCGCCGCTCGCGATGCACAAGCGCTACACGATCGTCCCGCGCGGCACCGGGCTCGTGCTCGGCTGCTGCACCTTCCCGACCTGGAACGGCTATCCCGGCCTGTTCGCCGATCTCGCAACCGGCAACACCGTGATCGTCAAGCCGCATCCGGGCGCGATCCTGCCGCTCGCCATCACCGTCCGGATCGCTCGCGACGTGCTACGCGAAGCCGGTTTCGATCCGAACGTCGTCACGCTCCTCGCGACCGAACCCAACGACGGCGCACTCGTCCAGGATCTCGCGCTGCGCCCCGAGATCAAGCTGATCGACTTCACCGGCAGCACGCAAAACGGCACGTGGCTCGAACGCCATGCCCACCAGGCACAGGTCTATACAGAGAAGGCTGGCGTCAACCAGATCGTGATCGACTCGACCGACGACCTGAAGGCCGTCGCCAAGAACATCGCGTTCTCGCTAGCGCTGTACTCCGGCCAGATGTGCACGGCACCGCAGAACATCTACGTGCCGCGCGACGGCATCCGGACGGCGGACGGCCATGCGAGCTTCGACGAGGTCGCACAAGCCATCGCCGTTGCCGTGCAAAAACTCACCGGCGACCCGGCACGCTCGGTCGAACTGATCGGCGCAATCCAGAACGAAAGCGTGACCGCACGCATCGACAACGCCCGCGAGCTCGGCCGCGTGCTCGCCGATAGCCTGACCCTCCAGCACCCTGCGTTCCCCGATGCCCGCGTGCGCACGCCGCTCGTGCTGCAACTCGACGTGGCCGATCGCGAGAAATTCACGCAGGAATGGTTCGGCCCGATCTCGTTCGTGATCGCGACCGACTCGACCACGCAGTCGCTCGACCTCGCCGGGGAAATCGCGGCCGAACATGGCGCGCTGACCCTCTCCGTCTACAGCACCGACGACGCGATCGTCGACGCCGCCCACGACGCGGCGGTACGCGGTGGCGTCGCATTGTCGATCAACCTGACGGGCGGCGTGTTCGTGAACCAGTCTGCCGCGTTCTCGGATTTCCACGGCACGGGCGCGAATCCGGCAGCCAACGCGGCGTTGGCCGACCCGGCGTTCGTCGCCAACCGGTTCCGCGTAGTGCAAAGCCGCGTCCATGTTGCGCCGAAAGCAGCCCCCGTGGAAGCCGGCCAACCGGTATAACCCGAATGGCCGACGTGCAAACGCCGCCACGTTCTCTACCATGAACGAATCCGCCACCCGGCGGGTTCGTTGCTCATCGATACGCCCATGACAGACGCCTTTATCTGCGACGCGATTCGCACTCCCATCGGCCGCTACGGCGGCGCCCTGAAAGACGTCCGTGCCGACGACCTCGGTGCGGTGCCGCTCAAGGCGCTCGTCGAGCGCAACCGTGACGTCGACTGGACGGCAATCGACGATGTGATCTACGGCTGCGCGAACCAGGCCGGCGAGGACAACCGCAACGTCGCGCACATGTCGGCGCTGCTCGCGGGCCTGCCGACCGACGTGCCCGGCACGACGCTGAACCGGCTGTGCGGCTCCGGGATGGACGCGGTCGGCACCGCCGCCCGCGCGATCAAGGCCGGCGAGGCGCGTCTGATGATCGCGGGCGGCGTCGAGAGCATGACGCGTGCGCCGTTCGTGATGGGCAAGGCCCCGAGCGCGTTCGCACGCCAGGCCGACATCTTCGACACGACGATCGGCTGGCGCTTCATCAATCCCCTGATGAAACAGCTGTATGGCGTCGATTCGATGCCCGAGACGGCCGAAAACGTCGCAGTCGACTACAACATCAGCCGCGCCGACCAGGATCTGTTCGCGCTGCGCAGCCAGCAGAAGGCCGCGCGTGCGCAGCAGGACGGGACGCTCGCTGGCGAAATCGTCGCGGTCACGATTCCGCAGAAGAAAGGCGATCCGGTGGTCGTCTCGCGCGACGAGCATCCGCGCGAGACTTCGCTCGAAGCGCTCGCGAAGCTGAAGGGCGTCGTGCGCCCGGACGGCTCGGTGACGGCCGGCAACGCCTCGGGTGTCAACGACGGTGCGTGCGCGCTGCTGCTCGCCAATGCGCAGGCAGCCGACCAGTACGGCCTGCGCCGCCGCGCACGCGTTATCGGCATGGCGACAGCCGGCGTCGCGCCGCGCGTGATGGGCATCGGCCCCGGGCCGGCCACGCAAAAACTGCTGCATCAGCTCGGCATGACCATCGATCAGTTCGACGTGATCGAGCTGAACGAGGCGTTCGCGTCGCAAGGTCTCGCGGTGCTGCGCATGCTCGGCGTCGCCGACGACGATCCGCGCGTGAACCCGAACGGCGGTGCGATCGCGCTGGGACATCCGCTCGGCGCATCGGGCGCCCGGCTCGTGACCACGGCGCTCCACCAACTCGAGCGTACGGGCGGCCGCTTTGCGCTCTGTACGATGTGCATCGGCGTCGGCCAGGGCATCGCACTCGCGATCGAACGCGTGTAACCGACGCACCGCACGCCTATAACGAAGTCATGAAGGAGACACCGCATGTCCTATCAGGCGATTCAGCTGGAAATCGATCAGGCCTCGAACGTAGCCACGATTACCCTCAACCGCCCCGACAAGCTGAACAGCTTTACGCGGGCGATGCATCGCGAGTTGCAGTCGGCACTCGATGATGTCGAGGCGGCCGGCGCGCGCGCGCTGATCCTGACGGGTGCGGGGCGCGGCTTCTGCGCGGGCCAGGACCTGGCTGATCTCGACTTCACGCCGGGCGCGTCCACCGATCTCGGCGCGCTGATCGACGAGCACTTCAATCCCCTGATCCGCCGCCTGCAGCGTCTGCCGATTCCGGTGATCGCCGCCGTCAACGGCACGGCGGCCGGCGCCGGTGCGAACCTCGCGCTCGCCTGCGATCTCGTGTTCGCCGCCCGCTCGAGCAGTTTCATCCAGGCCTTCGTCAAGATCGGTCTCGTGCCCGATTCGGGCGGCACGTGGTTCCTGCCGCAACGCGTCGGCATGGCACGCGCGCTGGGGCTCGCGCTGACCGGCGACAAGCTCGGCGCCGAACAGGCCGAGCAATGGGGCTTGATCTGGCGCGCGGTCGACGACGACGCGCTCGCTGCGTCAGCCCGTCAGCTCGCCACCCAGCTCGCGCAGCAGCCGACGCTCGCGATCGCATCGATCAAGCAATCGATGCGTGCCAGTGTCACGAACACGCTCGACCAGCAACTCGACATGGAACGCGACCTGCAGCGCATGCTCGGCCAGTCGCACGACTACGCGGAAGGCGTGAAGGCATTCATCGAGAAGCGTGCGCCGCGCTTCGAGGGGCGTTGACATGACAAACGCCACTGCCACGCTGGACCCCGATGCGCTCGCCCGCGCCACCGCGCGGGCCATGTACGACGCCGACGCATGCAGCCGTGCGTTCGGGATGGAAATCGCCGAAGTACGCGCCGGCTACGCGCGCCTGCAGATGCGCGTGCGGCCCGAATTCCTGAACGGGCATCAGACCTGCCATGGCGGGATCATCTTCACGCTGGCCGATTCGACGTTCGCGTTCGCGTGCAACTCGTACAACGTGAATACCGTCGCGGCCGGCTGCTCGATCGAATTCCTGCGCCCCGTGCACGGCGATGACGTGCTGACGGCCGAGGCGATCGAACAGGCGCGCGCCGGCCGCCAAGGCATCTACGACATCCGTGTCACGAACCAGACCGGCGAAACCGTCGCGATGTTTCGCGGCAAATCCGCCCAGATCAAGGGCACGGTCATCCCGGAAGACCGCTGACGTCGACGGCTCGCACATAACAAACACTGGAGACATGCATGACTACCCCGCTACCGCTCGAGCCGATCGAGACCGCCTCACGCGACGAGCTGACCGCGCTGCAGCTCGAGCGCCTCAAGTGGTCGCTCCGGCATGCGTATGACCACTCTCCCGTCTATCGTCGCAAGTTCGACGACGCGGGCGTCCATCCGGACGACCTGAAGACGCTCGCCGACCTGTCGCGCTTCCCGTTCACGACGAAGAGCGACCTGCGCGACAGTTACCCGTTCGGGATGTTCGCGGTGCCGCAGGACCAGATCTCGCGCATTCATGCGTCGTCGGGCACGACCGGCAAGCCGACGGTCGTCGGCTATACGGCCGGCGACATCGACACATGGGCGAATCTCGTCGCGCGCTCGATCCGCGCCGCCGGTGCGCGCCGCGGCGACAAGGTGCACGTCAGCTACGGCTATGGCTTGTTCACGGGCGGGCTTGGCGCGCACTACGGTGCCGAACGCGCAGGGCTGACCGTGATCCCGTTCGGTGGCGGCCAGACCGAGAAGCAGGTGCAGCTGATCCAGGATTTCCGACCCGACATCATCATGGTCACGCCGAGCTACATGCTGTCGATCGCCGACGAAATCGAGCGCCAGGGTCTCGATCCCGTGCAGAGTTCGCTGCGCATCGGCATCTTCGGCGCGGAACCCTGGACCAACGACATGCGCGTCGCGATCGAGCAGCGGATGGGCATCGATGCGGTCGACATTTACGGGCTGTCCGAAGTGATGGGCCCCGGCGTCGCATCCGAATGCGTCGAGACCAAGGATGGTCCGACCATCTGGGAAGACCACTTCTACCCGGAAATCATCGATCCCGAAACCGGCGAAGTGCTTCCGGACGGCGAACTCGGCGAGCTCGTGTTCACGTCGCTGACGAAGGAGGCGCTGCCGATCGTCCGCTACCGGACCCGCGACCTCACGCGGCTGTTGCCCGGCACTGCCCGCACGATGCGCCGGATGGAGAAGATCACCGGGCGCTCGGACGACATGATGATCGTGCGCGGCGTCAACGTGTTCCCGACGCAAATCGAGGAGCAGTTGCTCAAGCAGCACGCGCTCGCCCCGCACTATCAGATCGTGCTGACGAAGGAAGGCCCGCTCGACGTGATGACGCTCAATGTCGAGCCTTGCCCCGAGACAGCACCCGATACGGCGGCGATCCATGCGGCAAAACAGGCGCTCGCCTACGACATCAAGTCGCTGATCGGCGTGACGGCCGTGATCAACGTGCTGCCCGTGAACGGGATCGAGCGGTCGGTCGGCAAGGCGCGACGCGTCGTCGACAAGCGCAGGGGCTGACGAAAGTCGCTGCGCGTGAATGACGCGCGGTGAATCCGTGGCTGCAAATGAAACAGCCCGATCGGCCAACACCGATCGGGCTGTTTCATTCCGGGATGCATTTGGGCATCCGCCGACGCAACAAGCGCATCACGAAATCTGACACTGCACGTCCGCCCTCACGATCAGAGCAACGTGCCCCACGCGCACAGCCGCTTCTACGAATGCAGCGTCTGCCGCATCGGCGGTGACCCGAGGAACCCCAGCCACCCGCGCCGCGTCACATCACGAATTCGGGAACAGCAGCCACATCCGGCCGACCTGCTTCATCCGCCCAGCCTGATCGCCTGCATCGTCGCCGAGCCCCCAGAAATAGTCGGCCCGCACGCCGCCCTTGATCGCGGAGCCCGTATCCTGCGCGAACACGAGCCGGTTCATCGGCGTATTCGTCAGCGGGCGCGTCGTCTGCAGGAACACGGGCGTGCCAAGCGGGATCGACGACGGGTCGACGGCGATCGAACGCTCCGGCGTCAGCGGCACGCCCAACGCGCCGATCGGGCCGTCCGCACCGCCGTGCGGTGCATCTTCCTTGGTCGGCATGTCGCGGAAGAACACGAACCGCGGGTTCGTGTCGAGCAACGCGTCGACCCGGGTCGGGTTCGCCTTTGCCCACGCCTTGATGCCCTGCATCGTCGCCTGAGCGGGCGTCAGCTCGCCACGATCGAGCAGCCACTTGCCGATCGAGCGGTACGGCTGGTTGTTGGTGCCGCCGAAGCCGACCCGCATCACCGAACCGTCGTCGAGCAGCACGCGCCCCGAGCCCTGCACCTGCAGGAAGAACGCTTCGATCGGGTCGTCGACCCACACGAGTTCGTTGCCGTTCAGGATGCCGGCGCGTTCGAGCTGCGCGCGTGCCGGGAGCGCGGCGCCCGCGCGATAACCGGCCGGCCAGCGGTAGAGCGCGTACTGATACGGACCGCGACGCACGCGCGAACCGTGCAGCAGCGGCTCGTAATAGCCGGTCACGAGCCCGTCGAGCGTACCGTCGGTGTTCGCGAGCTGGAACGGCGTGAAATACGTTTCGAAAAACGTGCGTGCACTGCTGACGTCGAGCTCGTCGAGCCTGTCGGCGGCCGCGCACGCGCGTGCCCAGGCCGGCTGGCGCGCGAGCCGCACGCAGTTCTGCCGCAGCGCGGCGGTTGCGCCGAGCAGCGAATCGTCCTGCCAGCCCGGCACCTGCTGCCACGCGACCGGCGTGAGCCGCTTCGCGGCAACCTGGCCCGGCACGATCGCCGCGCCGGTCGGCGGTTTCAGCGACGACGTCCGCGTCGGCGCGCCACCGCACGCCGCCAGCAGCGCCGCCGCGGCTGCAGCCGCAACCCACCCGGCCACCCGGGGCCCAAACCACATACAATGTCCGTTCTTGATGGAAACCGCCATGTCAGATTTTCTCGACCAATATCCGATGCTCATCTTCGCGCTCGAAGCCTTCGTAGCGCTCGCCCTGCTGATCTTCATCGTCGTGTGGACGTCGTCGGGCAGAAAGAAGCACACCCGCAAGCCGCGCTAACACCCTGACGCACGCCGCACGCTCAATGCAGCGTGCGCGGCATGTGCAGGGCGAACTCGTCGACCGGCGCCTCGAAGCGCTCGCCGTCCTCCGCCACGCAGAAGTACGCGCCACGCATCGTGCCGACCGGTGTCGCGATCACGGCCCAGCTCGTGTACTCGAAGTGCTCGCCCGGCTGCAGCAGCGGCTGGTGCCCGACGACGCCGAGCCCCTTCACTTCCTGCACGTGGTTCTCGCTGTCCGTGATGATCCAGTGACGCGCGATCAGCTGTGCCGCGACCTGCCCGGTGTTGCGGATCGTCAGCGTGTACGCGAATGCGTATTGACGGCGATCGGGGTCGGATTGTTCCGGCAAGTAGCTGGTTTTCACCGAAACGGTGAATTGATACTGACTCATGGTGTTTCCGCTGGAAGATGACTGCCCGTGCCGGCATGGGCAACGGGGCCGCGGGCGCGCCGCATTGGTTCGGCATTCTATGCGCAATCCGGCCTCGACCGCACGGCCTGCGGCCGCGCACCGGGTCGCCGGACGGTAGAATGGCGGTTTTGCGCCGCAACGTCCCCGCTCCCCTGCCATGACCCAATTCCGCATCGCTCCCAGCATCCTGTCGGCCGATTTCGCACGGCTCGGCGAAGAAGTCCGCAACGTGGTCGCCGCCGGCGCCGACTGGATCCACTTCGACGTGATGGACAACCATTACGTGCCGAACCTGACCATCGGCCCGCTCGTATGCGAAGCGATCCGCCCGCACGTACAGGTGCCGATCGACGTGCACCTGATGGTGCGCCCGGTCGACCGGATCGTGCCCGATTTTGCGAAGGCCGGTGCCAACCTGATCAGCTTCCACCCGGAAGGCTCCGATCACATCGACCGCACGCTGTCGCTGATCCGCGACCACGGCTGCAAGGCCGGCCTCGTGTTCAACCCGGCCACGCCGCTGAACTACCTCGACCACGTGATGGATCGCCTCGACTTCGTGCTGCTGATGTCGGTCAACCCGGGCTTCGGCGGCCAGTCGTTCATTCCGGAAACGCTGAACAAGCTGCGCGAAGCACGCGCACGCATCGACGCGTACACCGAGCGCACCGGCCGCGAGATCCTGCTCGAGGTCGACGGTGGCGTGAAGACCGACAACATCGCGGAAATCGCGGCGGCCGGCGCCGACACCTTCGTCGCGGGTTCGGCGATCTTCGGCAAGCCCGACTACCGCAAGGTGATCGACGAGATGCGCGCCGCGCTCGCTACCGTCGAGCGGAGCTGACGCCGTGGCCGACTCGTCGCTCGCCGGCCATGCGCCGGCCGGGGCCGCGCCGCAAGCCGCCCCGATCCGCTTCGCCACGTCGCGCATCGACGCGGCGCTGATCGATCTCGACGGCACCATGGTCGATACGGCCGACGATTTCACGGCCGGCCTGAACGGGATGCTGGCGCAGCTCGGCGCGCCGGCCACGTCGCGCGGCGAGGTGATCGGCTACGTCGGCAAGGGCTCCGAACACCTGATCCAGAGCGTGCTGAAGCCGCGCTTCGCGGCCGACGAGGCGCACGCGCGCTTCGACGACGCGCTGGCGATCTACCAGACCGAGTACGCGAAGATCAACGGCCGCCACACACGCCTCTACCCGGACGTTGCCGAAGGCCTCGACGCGCTGCGCGCAGCCGGCATCCGGCTCGCGTGCGTGACGAACAAGCCGCATCGCTTCGCGGTCGAGCTGCTCGAGCAATACGGGCTGGCCGATTGCTTCGGCATCGTGCTCGGCGGCGACAGCGTCGCGCGCAAGAAGCCCGATCCGCTGCCGATGCTGACGGCCTGCAACGCGCTCGGCGTCGCACCGGATGCGGCAGTCGCGATCGGCGACTCGGAAAACGACGCGCTGGCAGGCCGCGCGGCCGGGATGGCGACGCTGACGGTGCCGTACGGCTACAACCATGGCAAAGCTATACAAACGATAAATTCGGATGGTATAGTCGATTCGTTGCTGGTCGCGGCTCGCGCAATCTCCGCGCACAACGCAGGCCGGCCAACTCTCTGATTATTTCTTCCATCTGCATGTTTCTGAATAAAAAACGGAGTCTGAGCAGCATCGACCGGGGAGCCTGGCCCTGGCGTCGCTGGTCGCGCTAACCTCTTCGATGAGGTACGCTGAAGCACGTCTTCAGCGCCGTTTTTTATCTCGCTGCGCATCCGCGCGCCGATCGTCGCACCACCTCGAGTTCTACCGCGTCCGAACGCTTGCGTTCCGGCTCGGCCGCAGGCTCGCGACGTTCACGCCCGGAGTGCCGGCCGGCAACAGGCACTTCTCGATCGACCGCCCTTTCGCCGACGGCAACCTGCGCAGCGTCAAGTGATCCCTGGCGCACGCGCCGCTCGTCCCGAACAGGACCGGAACATGACCGAACTCGAATTTCAATCGCTCGCGAACGAAGGCTACAACCGCATCCCGCTGATCGCGGAAGCCCTCGCCGATCTCGAAACGCCGCTGTCTCTCTACCTGAAGCTGGCCCAGCCCGAACGCTCGGGCGCCAACTCGTTCCTGCTCGAATCGGTGGTCGGCGGCGAACGCTTCGGCCGCTATTCGTTCATCGGCCTGCCGGCCCGTACGCTCGTGCGGACCCGCAACGGCGTATCGGAAGTCGTGCGCGACGGCCAGGTCGTCGAGACACATGACGGCGACCCGTTCCAGTTCATCGAATCGTTCCAGGCGCGCTTTAAGGTGGCGCAGCGCCCGGGCCTGCCGCGCTTCTGCGGCGGTCTTGCCGGCTACTTCGGCTACGACGCGGTGCGCTACATCGAGAAGAAGCTCGCGAACACCGCGCCGCGCGACGATCTCGGCCTGCCCGACATCCAGTTGCTGCTGACCGAGGAAGTCGCGGTCATCGACAACCTCGCCGGCAAGCTGTACCTGATCATCTACGCGGACCCGAGCCAGGCCGAAGCCTATACGAAGGCGAAACAGCGCCTGCGCGAACTGAAGCAGCGCCTGCGCACGACCGTGCAGCCGCCCGTTACGTCGGCGAGCGTGCGCACCGAGACGTTCCGCGAATTCAAGAAGGACGACTATCTGGCCGCCGTGCGCCAGGCGAAGGAATACATCGCGGCCGGCGAGCTGATGCAGATCCAGGTCGGCCAGCGCCTGACGAAACCGTACCGCGACAATCCGCTGTCGCTGTATCGCGCGCTGCGTTCGCTGAATCCGTCGCCGTACATGTACTACTACAACTTCGGCGATTTCCACGTGGTCGGCGCATCGCCGGAAATCCTCGTGCGCCAGGAAAAACGCGGGGAAGACCAGATCGTCACGATCCGCCCGCTCGCCGGCACGCGACCGCG
The DNA here is from genome assembly GCF_002223325.1 of Burkholderia sp. AU15512. NCBI lineage: Bacteria > Pseudomonadati > Pseudomonadota > Betaproteobacteria > Burkholderiales > Burkholderiaceae > Burkholderia > Burkholderia sp. AU15512. The sequence continues at coordinate 208,894 of NZ_NKEX01000002.1, read as the reverse complement.
CGGCAACACGCCCGAGCGTGACGCGGAACTCGCGACCGAGCTGCTCAACGATCCGAAGGAGATCGCCGAGCACGTGATGCTGATCGACCTCGCGCGCAACGACGTCGGCCGCATCGCGGAAATCGGCTCGGTGCACGTGACCGACCAGATGGTCATCGAGAAATACTCGCACGTGCAGCACATCGTCAGCTCGGTCGAAGGCAAGCTGAAGCCCGGCATGACGAACTACGACGTGCTGCGCGCGACGTTCCCGGCTGGCACGCTGTCCGGCGCGCCGAAGGTCCGTGCGATGGAACTGATCGACGAACTCGAGCCGGTCAAGCGCGGGCTGTACGGCGGCGCCGTCGGCTACCTGTCGTTCTCGGGCGAGATGGATCTCGCGATCGCGATCCGCACGGGCCTGATCCACAACGGCAACCTGTACGTGCAAGCGGCGGCCGGCGTCGTCGCGGATTCGGTGCCCGAATCCGAATGGCAAGAGACCGAAAACAAGGCGCGCGCGGTGCTGCGTGCGGCCGAACAGGTCCAGGACGGCCTCGATAGCGACTTCTGACCGGAGACTGACCATGCTGCTCATGATCGACAACTACGACTCGTTTACCTACAACCTGGTCCAGTACTTCGGCGAACTCGGCGAGGACGTGCGCACCTACCGCAACGACGAAATCACGCTCGACGAAATCGCGCGCCTGAATCCCGATGCGATCTGCCTGTCGCCCGGCCCGAGCAACCCGCAGCACGCGGGCATCACGCTCGACGTGCTGAAGGAATTCGCGGGCAAGAAGCCGATCCTCGGCGTGTGCCTCGGCCATCAGGCGATCGGCGAGGCCTTCGGCGGCCGCGTCGTGCGCGCGAAGACCATCATGCACGGCAAGGTGAGCAAGATCGAAACCGACTGCCGCGGCGTGTTCGCCGACCTGCCGAAGCACTTCGACGTCACGCGCTATCACTCGCTTGCGATCGAGCGCGAATCGCTGCCCGACTGCCTCGAGGTGTCCGCCTGGACCGACGACGGCGAAATCATGGGCGTGCGCCACAAGACGCTGCCGATCGAAGGCGTGCAGTTCCACCCGGAATCGATCCTGTCCGAGCATGGCCATGCGCTGCTCGAGAATTTCCTGAAACAGGCCCGCGCCGCGGCCGCGCAAGCCGCCTGACGGGAGCCTCACGATGACGATTACCCCGCAGGAAGCGCTGCAGCGCACGATCGAACACCGCGAAATCTTCCACGACGAGATGCTGCACCTGATGCGGCTGATCATGCGCGGCGACATGTCGCCCGTGATGGCGGCCGCGATCATCACCGGGTTGCGCGTGAAGAAGGAGACGATCGGCGAGATCGCCGCCGCCGCGACCGTGATGCGCGAATTCGCGAACCACGTCGAGGTGCAGGACAATTCGAACTTCGTCGACATCGTCGGCACCGGCGGCGACGGCTCGCACACGTTCAACATCTCGACCGCGTCGATGTTCGTCACGGCCGCGGCCGGCGCGAAAGTCGCGAAGCACGGCAACCGCGGCGTATCGAGCAAGTCCGGCAGCGCCGACGTGCTCGAGGCGCTCGGCGTGAACATCGACCTGCAGTCCGACCAGGTTGCCGCGTCGATCGCCGAAACGGGCATGGGCTTCATGTTCGCGCCGAACCATCACCCGGCGATGAAGAACATCGCGGCCGTGCGCCGCGAGCTCGGCGTGCGCACGATCTTCAACATCCTCGGCCCGCTGACCAACCCGGCCGGTGCGCCGAACCAGCTGATGGGCGTGTTCCACCCCGACCTCGTCGGCATCCAGGTGCGCGTGATGCAGCGCCTGGGCGCGCAGCACGTGCTGGTCGTGTACGGCAAGGACGGGATGGACGAGGTATCGCTTGGCGCGGCAACGCTCGTCGGCGAGCTGCGCGACGGCAAGGTGCACGAATACGAGATCCATCCGGAAGACTTCGGCCTGCAGATGGTGTCGAACCGCACGCTGAAGGTCGAAAATGCCGACGAATCGCGCACGATGCTGCTCGGCGCGCTGGACAACCAGCCGGGCGTCGCGCGCGAGATCGTCACGCTGAACGCCGGCACCGCGCTCTATGCGGCGAACGTCGCCGAGTCGATCGCGGACGGCATCCAGCTCGCCCGCGAAGCGATCGCGAGCGGCAAGGCCCGCGCCAAAGTCGACGAACTCGTGCGCTTCACGCAGCAGTTCAAGCGCTGACTCCCCTTACGAATCAAGCAGGAATCCACATGAGCGACATTCTCGACCGAATCATCGCCGTCAAGCGCGAAGAAGTCGCGGCGGCCATGCGCAGCGCGCCGCTCGAGGCACTGAAACTGGAAGCGTCCGCGCGCGACCTGCGCGACTTCGTCGGCGCATTGCGCGCGAAGCATGCGGCCGGCCACGCGGCCGTGATTTCCGAAATCAAGAAGGCCAGCCCGTCGAAGGGCGTGCTGCGCGAGCATTTCGTGCCGGCCGACATCGCGCGTTCGTATGCAGCGCACGGCGCCGCGTGCCTGTCGGTGCTGACCGACGAGCAGTTCTTCCAGGGCAGCGCCCGCTATCTCGAACAAGCGCGCGCGGCCTGCGAGCTGCCGGTGCTGCGCAAGGACTTCATCGTCGACGCGTACCAGATCATCGAAGCGCGCGCGATGGGTGCCGACGCGATCCTGCTGATCGCCGCCGCACTCGACACGCCGCTGATGCAGGATCTCGAAGCGTATGCGCACTCGCTCGGCCTCGCGGTGCTGGTCGAAGTACACGACCGCAACGAGATGGAGCAGGCGCTGACGCTCAAGACGCCGCTGCTCGGCATCAACAACCGCAACCTGCGCACGTTCGAGACGTCGATCCAGACCACGCTCGACATGCTCGACATGATTCCGGCGGACCGGATCGTCGTGACCGAATCCGGCATCCTGTCGCGCACCGACGTCGACACGATGCGTGCGGCAAACGTGAACACGTTCCTCGTCGGCGAGGCGTTCATGCGCGCCGAGCAGCCGGGCGAGGAACTCGCACGGATGTTCTTCTGATGGCGATCGAAAAGGAAATCAAGCTCGCGCTGCCGGCCGGCCAGGCCGACGCCGCGCGACGCTTCTTCGAGACGCTGACCGGCGAACCCGGTCGCGACATCATGCTCGCAAACGTCTATTACGACACGCCCGATCTCGCGCTGGCCCGCTCGAAGAGCGCGGTGCGCGTGCGCCGCACGCCGCAAGGCTGGCTGCAGACGTTCAAGACGGTCGGCAGCGCGGAAGGCGGCCTGCATCGCCGCCACGAGTGGGAGCTGCCGGTCGCCGGCGACGCGCTCGAAATCGACGCGCTCGTCGCGGCCTGCGACGTGCCGGAAGCCGCCGCCGCGCTGAATGACGCGGCCGGCTCGCTGTCGGCGCTGTTTCGCACGGATTTTTCGCGTACGCTGTGGCGCATCGCAATCGGCGGCGCAACCGTCGAAGCCGCGGTGGACCTCGGCGAGATCGTCGTCCAGGCGGAACACGAAACGCGCCGCGAACCGATCAGCGAAATCGAACTCGAACTGATCGACGGCCCGGAGGCGGCGCTCGCAACGCTCGCCGCCGAATTGCAGCAAGCGCTGCCGGGCCTCGTTCCCGAAAACATCAGCAAGGCGCAGCGCGGCTACCGGCTGCGCGCGCAATAACCCGCATCACGCATGGCAACCCGCAAGACTTCCCGCGCGCCGCAACAGGCGTCGCTGTTCGATGATCCCGTGCCGGAAACGGCACCGGCCGATACCCCGTCCCCGGCGCCCGAAGCGCCCGCGGCCGGACGCAAGCCCGCAAAGAAAGCCGCGGCTCCGGCTGCGGCCCCGACGGCACCGCAGCCCGTTGCCGCCGACGTCCCGCACCTCGCCGCGCAATTCGACGCGCTGCCGCCCGTCTGGCGCGACGTGCTGAAACCCTTTACCGACAGCGACGCGTACGCGCCGCTGTGCCGCTTCGTCGATGACGAGCGTGCGGCCGGCAAGACGGTCTACCCGACCGACGTGTTCCGCGCGCTGCGCCTGACGAGCCCGGACGACGTAAAAGTCGTGATCCTCGGCCAGGATCCGTACCACGGCGACGATCGCGGCACGCCGCAGGCGCACGGGCTCGCGTTCTCGGTGCCGCCGGCCGTGCGCACGCCGCCGTCGCTGCGCAACATCTTCAAGGAAATCGCCGCGAACTTCGGCCACGACACACCGCGCCACGGCTGCCTCGACACCTGGGCGCGCCAGGGCGTGCTGCTGCTCAACACGGTGCTGACGGTCGAGCGCGGGGCCGCCGCGAGCCATGCGAAGCGCGGTTGGGAGCAATGCACGGACACGCTGATCCGCGAACTCGCCGGCCGCCATCAGGGGCTCGTCTTCATGCTGTGGGGCGCCCACGCGCAGGCGAAGCGCGCGCTGTTCGACGCCAGCGCGCACCGCGTGCTCGAGGCGCCGCATCCGTCGCCGCTGTCCGCGCACCGCGGCTTCCTCGGCTGCCGCCATTTCGCGCTCGCGAACGATTATCTGGTCGAGGCAGGCCGCGAACCGATCGACTGGCGCCTGCCTGAAGTGGCGGAAACGCTCGCGTAACCGCCGCGCCGCCGTTCGTTCGCCACGGCAGCCGGCATGCGAAAACGCCGCGCCCCTTTCGGGACGCGGCGTTTTTTTATCGGGCGATACGGCGGGTGCGGCGCACCCGCATCGACCTTACGCGGCGGCGATCGCTTCGCGTGCGCCGGCCAGCGCTGCGCTTTGCGCATCCGCGCCGAGGTTCAGGCCTTCCGCGAAGATGAAGTTCACGTCGGTCATGCCGACGAAGCCGAGGAACGTGCGCAGGTACGGGGTCTGGCTGTCGTTCGGCGTACCGGCGTACTTGCCGCCACGGGCCGTCACCACGTGAACCTTCTTGCCCTTGATCAGGCCTTCCGGACCGTTCTCGGTGTAGCGGAACGTGACGCCTGCACGTGCGATCCAGTCGAAGTACGTCTTCAGTTGCGACGAGATGCCGAAGTTGTACATCGGTGCGCCGATCACGATGATGTCGGCAGCTTGCAGTTCGGCGATCAGTGCATCGCTCTTCGCGACGATCGCATTCTGTTCCGCGGTGCGCTGGTCGGCCGGCGTGAAGAACGCGCCGAGCACCGATTCGTCGAGGTGCGGCAGCGCATCGGCCAGCAGGTCGCGAACCACGACGTTCGCGCCGGGATTCGATTGTTGCAGCTTTGCCGTCAGTTCGTTGGCCAGCAGCGTGGATTGCGCACCTTGCGAACGCGCGGCGGAATTGATTTGCAGAATGGTCGTCATGTCAGGCTCCAGTAGGGTTGCGCTTTGGTAGCGCGAGTGACGCCATTGTGCGTGGCCGCATGACCGCGAAAAAGCGGGTTCAAGGCGACGGATTGTTGCAGCAGCAGAACAATCGTTGATCGCGCCCCGATACCCGCTTCAATACGCTCAACCCTTCAGCCAGGCCTCCCGGGCCTTCGAGACCGCGGCCGGCTTCGCGGCCGCCGACAGCCGGTAGCGCGTGACTTCCGGGCCGTCGAGCTTCAGTTTCGCGGTGCGGAGCTCGTCGCGACGGAAGGCGTGAACCTCGACCTTGTCACCCGGCCGGTAGCGAGCGAGCAGTGCGTCGAGGTTGGTGCCCGTAACGCGCAGCCCGTCGACGGCGATCAGCGTGTCGCCGGCCGACAGCCCCGCGCGATGTGCGGCGCCGCCTTCGTAGACGGCCGCGAACGTGCAGTCCGCGCCGCCGCGCAGGCGCGCGCCGATCGTCGGCTTCGCGATCGCGCCGTTCGCGACATCGGGCGCAAGCGTCACGCCGAACGGTGCGAGCAGTTCGGCGAGTGGCAGGTCGCGCGTGCCGTGCACGGCATCGGCGAACAGGCGGCCGAGCGCGACGCCCGTCGCCTCTTCGATCAGCGCCTCGACTTCGTTCTCCTCGACGCCCGCCTGCTTGCCGCGGTAGAAATCGCGGCCGTAGCGCTGCCACAGCAGGCGCATCACGTCGTCGAGCGACTTCTTGTTGCGCGTCTGCGCGCGGATCGCGAGATCGAAGGCGAGCGCGACGAGCGAACCCTTCGTGTAGTAGCTGACGATCGCGTTGGTCGCGTTCTCGTCCTGGCGGTAGTACTTGATCCACGCGTCGAACGAGCTTTCGGCGACGCTCTGCTTCAGGCGCCCCGTGCCGCGCAGCACGCCGCCGACCGTACGGCCGAGCGCCGCGAAATATTCGTCCTGCGACATCAGCCCGCTGCGCACCAGCATCAGGTCGTCGTAATACGACGTGAAGCCTTCGAACAGCCACAGCAGCGACGTATAGTTTTCCTTCGACAGGTCATACGGCACGAACGCCGCCGGCTTGATGCGCTTCACGTTCCACGTATGGAAGTACTCGTGGCTGCAGAGCCCGAGATACGTGCGATAGCCTTCCGTCGTTTCGGGCCGCCCCTTCACCGGCAGGTCGGTGCGGTTGCAGATCAGCGCGGTCGACGCGCGGTGCTCGAGGCCACCGTAGCCGTCGCTGACCGCCAGCGTCATGAACACATAGCGGTCCATCGGCGCTTTCTTCGATTTCGGCTCGAACAGCGCAATCTGCGCTTCGCACACGCGCTTCAGGTCGGCGCGCAGGCGCTCCAGGTCGAGTTGCGTCACGCGCCCCGCGATCACGATGTCGTGCGGCACGCCGTGCGCGTCGAACGTCGCGAGCGCGAATTCGCCGATCGTCACCGGATGGTCGGAGAGCTCGTCGTAGTTCGCTGCGCGATAGGCGCCGAACCCGTAACGCTTGGTGCCGCGCGCCTCGGGCAGCGACGTGCCGACGCGCCATGCGCGGAACGCCGCACCGGCCGGCTTCGCGATATCGACTTCACACGGCGCCTCCTCGTGGCCCGCAACGCTCAGGAACACGGCCGTCGCGTTGAAGAAGCCGCCCGATTCATCGAGATACGCGGAGCGCACCGACAGGTCCCACGCATACACGTCGTAGCGCAGCGTCAGCGTGCCGTTCACGGGTGCGGCCTGCCACGTGTGCTTGTCGGTCTTCGCGATCCGCACCTTGCGGCCTGCGTCGTTGAACGCGCCGAGCGTCACGATGTTGCGCGCGAACTCGCGCACCAGGTAGCTGCCCGGAATCCACACCGGCAACGAAAAGCGCTGGCCTTCGGGGTCGGGATCGGTGACCGTCACCGACACTTCGAACAGGTGCGCGGCAAGATCTTTCGGAACTATCGAATAGCGGATCGGCTGGGTCATCGTGGCAATCGGTCGGTCGAATACGGCGGCGGAAACGAAGAGAGGCGCCGGCAGATGCGGGCGCCCCTCGCTGGCCGGGCCATACGGCCCGGCGTGTGTCGGTTACTTGCTCGAGGCGAGCGCCTGGTTGAGCTGGTCGGCCGACACGGCGCCCGGCAGGCGGCGGCCGTCCGGCAGGAAGATCGTCGGCGTGCCCGTGACGTTCATCCCGCGGCCGAGCGCGAGGTTCTTGTCGAGCGCGGTCGTGTCGCAAGTACCGGCGCCGGACGGCGCGCGGTGGTCGAGCATCCAGCCCTGCCACGTTTTCGCGCGATCGGTCGCGCACCAGATCGCCTTCGACTTCGCGGTCGAATCCGGCGACAGCACCGGGTACAGGAACGTGTAGACGGTCACGTTGTCGACCGACTGCAGCGTCGTCTCGAGCTTCTTGCAATACGGGCAGTTCGGATCGGAGAACACGGCGATCTTGCGGGCGCCGTTGCCCTTGACGACCTTGATCGCATTCGCGAACGGCAGGCTCGCGAAGTCGATCTTGTTGATTTCGGACAGGCGCGCGTCGGTCAGGTTCTTGTGCGTCTTGGTGTCGACGAGATCGCCGAGCAGCACGTAATCGCCTGCCGCATCGCTATAGATGATCTGCGAGCCGAGGTTGACTTCGTAAAGGCCGGCGACCGGCGCTTTCGACACGCTCTTGATCGGTGCGTCGCTGCCGAGGCGGGCCTGCAGCGTTGCTTTCAGCTTGTCGGTGGTCTGGTCGGCCTGCGCGGTGCAGCCAAGCGTCGCCATCGTGACGGCCAGCGCCAGCGACGCGATGCGGATCGTTTTTTTCATCGAAATCTTCCTTCAGCTCAATCGGAGTGCACGGCACAGTGTACGCCGTAACGGAACCGTGTCCGACCGGCGAAGCGGCCGAAGGTTCGATCGATCAGCCGAGCGCGGCCGATACGAGCCAGCGCTTCACGAGCGGCTGCGCGCCGACGAAGGCCATGCCCGCGTTGCGCACGACCTTCGCGAGCGAGCCCGGCACGGCGAACAGCCGCTGCAACCCATCGGTCGCGACCATCAGCGCGCGGATGTCCTCGCGGCGCGAACGCTCGTAGCGACGCAGCAGCACCGTATCACCGAGGTTGCGGAAGCTTTCCTTGCCCGCGATCGCGTCGGCAAGCGCCGCGACGTCGCGCAAGCCGAGATTCATCCCCTGCCCCGCGAGCGGGTGGATCAGGTGCGCGGCATCGCCGACGAGCGCGACGCGCGGTGCGATCAGCTTGTCGACCGTCTGCAGCGCCAGCGGGAAGCCGGCAGCCGGCGTCACGCAGTCGAGCGTGCCGACCTGACCGTGCGACACGCGCTCGACTTCGGCCGCGAGCTGCGCCGGATCGAGTGCGAGCAATTCGTCTGCATGCGCGGTGTGCGCGGACCAGACGAGCGATACATGGCCGTCCGGCAGCGGCAGCAGCGCGACGATCTCGCCTTCGTGGAACCACTGGTAGGCGGTCTCGCGGTGCGGCAACGACGCCTTGAAGTTCGCGACGACGCCGGTTTGCCGGTAGTCGCGCCGCTCGACCTTGGCCCCCATTTGCGAGCGCACCCACGAATGCGCGCCGTCCGCGCCGACGACGAGGTCCGCTTCCAGCACCTGCCCCGACGACAGCGTGAGCACGGCCGCGTCGTCGCGCACGTCGAAGCCCTGTGCGCGCGCATCGAACCACGTGAGGTTCGGCTGGAACCGCAGCGCGGCGTCGAGCGACGCCTCGACCAGCGACGATTCGGCGATCCACGCGAGCTGCGGCACGGACGCCTGGTACGCGGAGAAATGCAGTTCCGCGTGCGCGTCGCCGTACACGCGCATGTCGTAGACCGGCGCAAGCCGGCTGTGATCGAGCGCCTGCCAGACGCGCAGCCGCTCGAGCAGCGCCTGCGAACTGGAGGACAGCGCGTAGACGCGCGTGTCGAAGGCGAGATCGGCGGGGCGCGGCGTGGCCGGCTGGGCGAGCAAGGCTGTCTTGTAGCCGGACTGGGTCAGCGCGAGCGCGGCCGTCTTGCCGACGAGCCCGCCGCCGACCACGGCGACGTCGAAGGTGTGGTGGGCAGTCATGGCGGGCATTATAGCCGCGGGGCCAAACCCTTACGCGGCCGGACTTTGCGGGAAATCAGCAGAATCGCAGGGCGATGCGGCAACGCAGCGGCCCGCCGCATCGGCCATTCGGCGCCTGCCCGGAATCCGGGGCGTCGGCACGGTACAATAGCGACTTTGACCGTCGGCCCGCCGCGCCCCACGCGCCGGCCGCCCTTTTTTCCCGCGCCGCCGTGCCCTGTCCGGCCGCGCCGCCTTACCCGTCCGAAGGATTCCATGAGTCTCAAATGCGGCATCGTCGGCTTGCCCAACGTCGGCAAGTCCACCCTGTTCAATGCGCTGACCAAGGCCGGCATCGCCGCCGAGAACTACCCGTTCTGCACGATCGAGCCGAACGTCGGCATCGTCGAAGTGCCCGATACGCGCCTGAAGGCGCTCTCCGAGATCGTCAAGCCGGAGCGTGTCGTACCGGCCGTCGTCGAATTCGTCGACATCGCGGGCCTCGTCGCGGGCGCGAGCAAGGGTGAAGGCCTCGGCAACCAGTTCCTCGCGAACATCCGCGAAACCGACGCGATCACGCACGTCGTGCGCTGCTTCGAGGACGAGAACGTCATTCACGTCGCCGGCAAGGTCAGCCCGATCGACGACATCGAAGTGATCAACACCGAGCTCGCGCTCGCCGACCTCGGCACCGTCGAGAAGGCGCTCACGCGCTATTCGAAGGCCGCGAAGTCGGGCAACGACAAGGAAGCGGCAAAGCTCGTCGCGGTGCTCGAAAAAGTGCGCGCTCAACTCGACCAGGGCAAGGCCGTGCGCGGCCTCGAACTGTCGGACGACGAAGCGGCGCTGATCAAGCCGTTCTGCCTGATCACCGCGAAGCCGGCGATGTACGTGGCCAACGTGAAGGACGACGGTTTCGAGAACAACCCGCATCTCGACGCGGTCCGCAAGTACGCGGAAAGCGAGAATGCGCCGGTCGTGGCCGTATGTGCGGCGATCGAGGCGGAAATCGCCGATCTCGACGATGCGGACAAGGAAGCGTTCCTCGCCGACATGGGCATGGAAGAGCCGGGCCTCGACCGCGTGATCCGCGCGGGCTTCAAGCTGCTCGGTCTGCAGACGTACTTCACCGCGGGCGTGAAGGAAGTGCGCGCATGGACGATCCATATCGGCGACACGGCGCCGCAGGCAGCCGGCGTGATCCACACCGACTTCGAGCGCGGCTTCATCCGCGCGCAGACGATCGCGTTCGACGATTTCGTCACGTACAAGGGTGAGCAAGGCGCGAAGGAAGCCGGCAAGATGCGGGCGGAAGGGAAGGAATATGTCGTGCACGACGGCGACGTGATGAACTTCCTGTTCAACGTCTGAGCGTTGCGTTATCGCCTCAGTGAAAAGCCCGCTTCTGCGGGCTTTTCACTTTTCGGTGTACCTGCCTAGTCACGACCGGAGCCGCCCGTGTCCGATTTAGATCCGGCTATGCATAGCTGCATGGTGCCCCCGTTACTATCTTCACGCCCCGATAATTGGGGCTTTGGCCAGCCAGGCCCGGCATGATTCTCGCCCCCAGTCGCAGTCATGATCCGGGGGGTGTTGTCACCGGGCCTGGTGGGTGGCTGGTGATCGCTAATAGGGGTTTGGCCGGGATATCCCGACGCCGTCCGTAACGTGGATGCCGAGACTTGCCACCGTTGTTGCAGGCCAATCCGTTCACTCTGCTCATACTTCGATGCAAGACACTCAACAACATGGCGCCGTCGATGTCTTCATCGGCGTCGATGTCGGTAAAGGCCAGCATCATGCCGTCGCGCTTGATCGGAACGGCAAGCGCCTGTACAACAAGGCGCTACCCAACGACGAGGCCAAGCTGCGAGCCCTCATCGCCGAGCTCAAGACTCAGGGTCAACTGCTATTCGTCGTCGATCAGCCATCCACCATCGGCGCGCTTCCTGTAGCCGTCGCCCGCGCCGAAGGCGTACTCGTCGCCTATCTGCCGGGACTGGCTATGCGCCGCATCGCCGACCTACATGCAGGCGAAGCCAAGACCGATGCCCGCGATGCCGCGATCATTGCCGAAGCCGCTCGCTCGATGCCGCACACACTGCGCTCGCTTCGGTTGGCCGACGAGCAGCTCGCCGAACTCACCATGCTGTGCGGCTTCGACGACGATCTCGCCGACCAAGTCACTCAAACCAGCAACCGCATTCGCGGCTTGCTCACCCAGATCCATCCCGCTCTCGAACGCGTTCTCGGACCGCGCCTCGATCATCCAGCGGTACTCGATCTGCTTGAGCGCTACCCGTCGCCAGCCGCGCTTGCCGCCACCAGCGAGAAGACGCTCGCCAACCGCCTGACCAAACTCGCACCGCGCATGGGCAAAGGCTTGGCGACCGAGATCGTTCAGGCACTCAGCGAACAAGCCGTGACCGTGCCCGGCACGCAAGCCGCCACCATCGTCATGCCTCGCTTGGCCCAGCAGCTTGCGGCCTTGCGTAAGCAACGTGACGAGGTCGCCGCCGAAGTTGAGCGACTGGTGCTTGCTCACCCTCTTTGGCCGGTCCTGACCAGCATGCCGGGAGTCGGCGTCAGGACCGCCGCCAGACTCCTGACCGAGGTCGCGCATAAAGCGTTCGCTTCGGCCGCCCACTTGGCGGCCTACGCTGGTCTTGCCCCGGTCACCCGGCGCTCAGGCTCATCCATCCGTGGTGAGCACCCATCCAGACGCGGCAACAAGGTGCTCAAGCGCGCCTTGTTCCTATCCGCCTTCGCGGCATTGCGGGATCCTGTCTCGCGGGCTTACTACGCGCGCAAGATCCAGCAGGGCAAGCGCCACAACCAAGCACTCATCGCGCTGGCACGGCGACGCTGCGACGTCCTGTTCGCCATGCTGCGCGACGGCACCATTTACCAACCCAAGTCCGCCCCTAACGCTTGACGAAGGACATAGGGGCACCCCCCCCTGTGCCGTCTCATTGCATTGCGCAAATCGACGCGCGCTCCATACGGTTGCGCGGATGGTATTTCGACCAGACAAACTGACTGAAATAGCTTTCAGCAACCTCCGTCCATGTCCGAAGTCCGTCGTCTTCCTGCAGTACGTGCCTCGCGTTAACCAGCAACCAGGACATCACGGCCTGGCTGTCGCGACACTTCGCGCATTCTCCTGACGTACAACAGCGCGCAAGCGAGACAAAATCGGCACGATACGCATTGAACCTGGGTAGCGCGGGCCACCCCGACGCGAACCGATCCACGTTTTGCGGATGATCTTCGCTGACGCTCGGACAACTAGCACCATTGAATGCTCCCCAGGCGGTCTCACCCCGCATCAGGGCCGTCAGATAATAGGGATGGCTTGCAATGGTTTCAGGGTATTTCGCTTTCAAGTCGAGCAGGACGTCCAGCAACCGCTCCTCGCCTCGTCGACGTAGCGGGCCGTCAACGTCGTAGGGACTGTAGTAATTGAACAGCAACCGATTCCCGTTATCTCGAATTTTGCGCACCGTTTCCTCGATGTACGCAATACCGTCAATCGTCACTGCATAGACAAAACCCGCACGTTCGTCGTCGCGATAGTTTGCCAGCGTCTTGTCGAATAAGCCGGTGAAGCGTTTTCCGTTCGGACCAATCGCACGCAATTCATCGTCGAGTGGCCCGCCGCCAAATACGGAGATCGCGATGGTGATGTCCTCGAATCCTTCATACGGGATTTTTCGAAGTCCATTCGTCGACACTGACACTTTCGGCATGTATTTCCTGAACATCCGTATCCGATCGAGGTGCAATGCAGGCTCGCCGCCAATCAATAGCGGCGCGTTGACCCCGCGCGCAGCCTCCTCCGTCACACGCTGCTCAAGGCGACGCGCATCGCTCAACTCTTGCGATGCTGTATCGAATTCGTTCTCGAAAAACCAGCAGCCCTTGCAACGGAGGTTGCATTGATTCGTGAGATGGTAAAGCGACGCGCGCGTCTCCTTCGCCTCATTTCTGACGGCCCTGAAGCGCGATTTCATTTCTGTTGAATCATCCATCATGGTCTCCTGATGTGAGGATGCGAACGACACGCGCCGTCAGCGCAGCAACCCTCTGGTGAGTTCCGGCCACAGCGACGAATGCTCGCGGCGGAACATGCCGACGTGGCCAATTGCTCGGCCGTCGGGATTTTCTGGATGGATGAAGTGGACGTCGGACTTGGCGCTCGGCAGCAGGCGCAGCCAATCTGCAATATTGGCCGGCGTGGCAAGCGGGTCGTCGGTTGCGGCCACAACGGTGACGGGAGCGATAAATTCGTCGTAGTAGTGGCGCACCACCTCTGCTCCGAATTCGTTCGCCACATATCCGGGCCGACGGCACCATCGGGCCCACTGACGTCCGACGCACGGCGGCAGATCATCTCCCCAGCCGAATACCCTGGCCGGAACGTAACCGAGCAGTCGAGCGGAAATCGGCACATACAGATGGGCAAGCAGCAAGGCCGCGAAACGCTTTGGCCAGCGAATATTGCCGACATACCCGGAAGACGCCGAGATGGCGCATAGCGAGCGAATCGACGCGTGATTCGGCATCAGACCGACCAGCTGTGCGCCCGCGCTATGCCCAATCAAGTGCGCGTCGCGCGCCCGGGTTTTGCCAAGGAGCCAGTCGAGCGCTGCGGGCATGTCGAGTTGCCCCCAGTCCTGTTTTCGCGCCCGGGACTGGCGGACGTGATCCGTACCGAGCGACGCGCCGATCCCCCGATAATCGAATACGACCGTTGCATGACCGCCTTTGCTTAGCCAATCTGCAAACGGGAAATAAAAGGATTGTCGGATTCCCGTCGCAGGGCAGATGAGCACCGGGGAACGATCACCCTCGGCCGCCGGGAAATAGGTTCCCTTGAGCTGGAATCCGTCGCGGGCGGAGAAAGTTATGCCGACGCGAGCAGTCGAACGCTCAGTCATTGTTGCGACCTCGATACAGTCGACAAACGACAAGGCGTATCGATCGCGCAATTGGATATCAGGTGCTTCCTGATAATGCCGATCATCAACAAAGGATGCCAAATTGATTCATCCATCGATTCACCTCGGTAATCGAAGCAATCAATGTACGAGCATGTCTTTGTTGACGAAATCAGACGAGTTCGATTATTGCGAGCTAGTTGCTTCTTGCCTCTCGCAACGCGTCGCGCGTCGGCATTTTCGGCCGCATTGGATGCGACAAAAGCAAATGGCCCGACCGGCAAACGCCGGTCGGGCCATTTTTCATGACGCGGGCTTTCCGCCCGCCATCACTTCACCCACTCAAGTCGCCGACACGCGCCGCCCTTCGCTCGCCTGCGCATCGCGACCACGCTTGTTCAGCCACGACGCCAGCAACACGATCAGCGCCAGCACGGCCGTCGCCCCCACTTCCATCCGGTGATCCTCGCTCACGAGCATCACGGTCAGTGTGCCGCAGATGAACAGGATCACCAACCACGTGAGCCACGGGAACAACCACATCCGCAGCGTCAGGTCCGCACCGGTCGATTCGAGCGTCTTGCGCATCCGCAGCTGCGAGATCGCGATCACGAGATACACGAGCAGCGCGATCGCGCCCGACGTTGCCAGCAGGAAGCCGAACACCTGCTCCGGCATCAGATAGTTCGCGATCACGGTCAGGAAACCGAACGCGGTCGACGCGAGCACGGCCGCGCGCGGCGTGCCGGTCGAATCGGTGCGGTGCAGGAACGCGGGCGCATCCTTGCGCTTGGACAGCGAGAACAGCATCCGCGACGCGGTGTACAGCGCCGAATTCAGGCAGCTCGCGACCGACACCAGCACGATCACGTCGATGATCGCCTTCGCGTTCGGGACGCCGATCAGCTCCATCGCGCGCTGATACGAGCCGTGCTTCGGCAGCAGCGGGTCGTTCCACGGCACGATGGCCGCAACGACGAGAATCGAGCCGAGATAGAACAGCGTGATACGCCAGATCACCGAGTTGGTCGCGCGCACGATCTGGCGTTGCGGGTTGTCCGATTCGGCGGCCGCGATCGTCACGATCTCGGTGCCGAGGAACGAGAACATCGTCGTCAGCATCGCCGCGAGCACCGCGCCGGCGCCGTGCGGCATGAAGCCGTCATGCACGAACAGGTTCGACACGCCCGACACAGCCGGCGCCGGGATGATGCCGACGATCGCCGCACCGCCGATGCACAGGAACACGACGATCGCGACAACCTTGATTAGCGCGAACCAGAATTCGAATTCGCCGTAGTTCTTGACCGAGAAGAGGTTGGTCACCGTCAGCACCAGCGTGATGCCAAGCGCGAAGACCCAGGTCGCGACGCCAGGGAACCATGCGTTGAGAATGGTCGCGGCGGCGGTCGCCTCGATCGGGATCACCAGCACCCAGAACCACCAGTACAGCCAGCCGATCGAGAAACCGGCCCAGTGGCCGATCGCGCGATCGGCATAGGTGGAGAACGAACCGCTGTCCGGATGGGCGACTGCCATCTCGCCGAGCATGCGCATCACGAGCACGACCAGCACCCCTGCGATCGCATACGCGAGGATCGACGCCGGGCCGGCTTCCGCGATCGCGTGGCCGGAGCCGACGAACAGGCCCGCGCCGATCACGCCGGCAATCGACATCATCGTCACGTGCCGCTGCTTCAGGCCCGTGCCCAGGCCTGTGTTGCTTCCACTCATCTGTCTCTCTCCAAAAAACGGTTCCGGTATGGCCGGGTATCGCGTGAAGGCAGCACGGGGGATTGTGGTTCTTGAGCCGGGCCGGATGCGGCGCCTGCACGGGATGCAGGCGCGCAGCCGGATCGGGGGCCGTTCCGGAACGGGTCGCGACGCAGTCTGCGAAGCTGCGGGTGCGATGCGGCACGCAGGGCGCCGGCGCATCGCGTGCGCCCTTTCCGTCGGCTTTCGTCAGCTGCCTTCGAAGCGAAGGAGTGTAAGCATCAAACGGTTCTTCACTAAGAACCAATTGAAGAATTTCGATGGAACCACTTGTTGCATCGACATCGATCGATGCAACGCTTGTACCGTCCGTGGCGACTCGCGAGCGCGCCGAAAGCGCCCGGCGACATCGGGTCAGTCAGTCGCAACCGGCGGCGCGTCAGCGCGTGCCGTTCGCCATCTCGTCACGCCATTTGGCGGGGACGACGGCCTGCCATTCTCGCAGAAGCAGGCTTTTCACGGCGTCCGGATGGGCCGCCGACAGCCGCACCAGCACGATCGGCCAGCCGACGTAGTGATCCGTCACGTAATACACGTCGGGTTCCGATTCGATCAGCCACGCGCGCTCGTCGGGGCCGACGCCTTTCACGACGAGCGTGTCGCCGTCCTCGCGCAGCCGCGCGAGCATCTTGCCCTTCACCTTGAGTGAGGGCGTGCCGTATGACGTGCCTTCCTCGACGCCGCGCCACGCCAGCGCGATCTGCCGGACTTCGTCGAATGTCATGGAGCCTCCCGGCTGGATGCCTTCGGTTCACGATCCGGCCACCCTACCGGAATTCGCGAAGCCGTGCCGTGGGCAGTGCGCTTATCCGCGCGCTGCACGCGCGGCCGTCGACGCACGCCCCGTCGTCGCGACGATCGCGAACGCGATCGCATTCGCGGCGGCACTGGCCAGGATCGGAACGAGATAGCCGCCGCCCGCGTCATAGATGAAGCCGGCCGCGGTCGGCCCGATCAGCGTGCCGAATGCGACGCTCGTATAGAGCACGCCGATGATCCCGCTCACGTTGCGGCCGCCGAAATAGTCCATCACCACCGCCGGCAGCACCGCGACCCAGCCCCCGTAGAACACGCCGAACCCGAGTGCGAACGCGGCAAGCGTGGGGACGGTGCCGGCGCCGGCCCACGCAACGAGCGCGACGGCCATGCCCGCGAACATCGCGAGCAGCGACGTGCGGCGGCCGAAGCGGTCGGCGAGGCCGCCGAGGAAGAAGCGGCCGGCCGTGCTGCCGACGCCGATCGCGCCGAGCAGCAGCACGGCCGTCGATGACGAGACGCCATGATCGAGCGCGTACGGCACGAGATGAACGAACGGGACGAACACGCCAAACGAGCAGATGAGGCATGCCGCGTAGAGACTCGCGAACGAACGCGACGTAACGGCTTCGCGCACCGTCGCGCCGGCAGCCGGCTTGCGACTCGCGGCTGTACCGGACACCGAAGCCCCCGCATCGCGCGCGGTGGCTTTCGCGCCGCCGCCCTCGACGGACTCATGCGCCGCCTCCCCGTCCGGCAGCAGCCCCCGCCCGCGCGGATCGTTCTCGATCAGCAACGCCATCCCCGCGCCGATCACGACCGCGATCACGGCCAGCGCGAAATACGCACCGCGCCAGCCGACGTGCGCGATCAGCGCGGACGCGAGCGGCGGCATCACCAGCGTGCCGACGCCGATCCCGGCGACCGCGAGCCCCGACGCGAAGCCGCGCCGGCGCACGAACCAGCGCTGCACGGCGCCGACAGCCGGCACGTACGCGCAGCCGACGCCGAGACCGACACCGAGCCCGTACGCGACATAGACCTGCACCAGCGTATGCGCGGCGCCGGCAGCCGCGAGCCCGATGCCCGTCAGCAGCATCCCGGCGACAGCGAGCCGCCGCGAGCCGAAGCGGTCGGCCAGCGGCCCGCTGACGATGCCGAAGCCGAAATACAGGAAGCCGGCGAGCGAGAACACGAGCGAGATCTGTCCGCGCGACGCGGCGAAATCCTGCTGCAGCGACTCGACGAAGGCGCTGAACGTGTATGCGCTGCCGAAACCGACGAACGTGACGGCAAACGCGGCCGCCACCACGTACCAGCCGTAGAAAACGCGCGATGCGCCCTGGCGGTTCATGACGATGCTCCTCTCAGGTTCCGCCGGCTGCCGGGCGGCGTCCGGATTGCCTCATGGATATAGTTGAACTATGTTGATCGCACCGGCTGCCGACAGGCAGTCGCGAAGCATACGATCCGATGCGTCAACGGTACTCGTGCATACGCATCGTCTCAAACGATATTTCGTCGGACTTTCGATTTAGAAAAACTGAATGAATCGTTCCCGCTTGCCGCCTCTCAACCCGCTGCGCGCATTCGAAGCGGCCGCCCGCCACCTGTCGGTGAAGGCGGCTGCCGAGGAGCTGTCGGTCACGCCCGGCGCGGTAAGCCAGATGATCCGCACGCTCGAGACGCATCTCGGTGTACAGCTGTTCGAGCGCGTCAACCGCGGCATCCTGCTCACGGCCGCCGGCCGCGACTACCTGCCGCCGGTGCGCAACGCGTTCCGGCAGATCGCCGATGCGTCGCAGCGCGTGTCGGGTGCGGCCGACAGCGGCGTGCTGACGGTGAGCGTCACGCCGTTTTTCGCATCCGCGTGGCTCGTCCCGCGCCTCGCGCAGTTTCGGGAGGCTTGCCCGGACGTCGACCTGCAGGTCGTCACGAGCCATGCACCGGCTGATTTCTCGCGCGACGGTGTAGACGTCGCGATCCGTCATGGCCTCGGGCGCTACATCGGGCTGTGCAGCGAGCGCCTGCTGACGGTGGAGATCGTCGCGCTCGCGTCGCCCGAACTCGTCGCGCGGCTCGGCATGCCGGCGACGCCGGCCGAGCTCGTCGGCTGGCCGCAGTTGCACGACGCCGAGCGCAAGGGCTGGCACATCTGGTTCGGCGCACAGCGGATCGACGACTTCGGCCCGCCGCGCGGCCCCGCGTTCGACGACTCGGGCCTGTTGCTGCAGGCGATCGTCGCCGGCCAGGGCGCCGGGCTGCTGCCGGCCGCGATGGTGCGCGGCGAGCTGGCGAGCGGCCGACTCGTGCAGCTCGCCGACGTCGCGTGGCTCGACGATTTCGCGTACTACCTCGTCTATCCGCCGCATCACGCGGAACGGTCAAAAGTTGCCGCCTTTCGCCGATGGATCCTCGACGCCGCACTGGCCGACGGCGCGGCATCGATGTCCGGCGCGGCGTAGCGTCACGCGCCCCTCACGGCGCGGCTTCTCCGCCGATCGGCTAACATGCGGCCCGGCACCGATAACAACAGACCGAGAGAGACCATGCCCGCCCTGCTCCGCCGCGCGACACGCATTGCGACGCTGTCCGCCGCATTTTTCGTCGCGTGCACCGTGCTGCCCGTTCCGGCCCACGCGTACCGCGCACCGACCGGCTACGGCAACGAAGCCGATCTCGACCGACACGACACGTATCGCAACCGCGACGGCGAAACCGTGCACGCCCCCGCGCATTCGAAATCGGGCCGCGTGCCCGACGGCGCGAGCGCGCGCTGCCGCGACGGCACGTACAGCTTCAGCCGCCACCGGCGCGGCACGTGCTCGGGGCACGGCGGCGTCGCCGCGTGGCTGTAGCCTCGGCCGAATGGCCAATCCGGACCGCTGCAGCCCCCCGCCGCTGTCAGCGACGCTCGGCGGCGAAGTACAATAGCCGCTCGCACCGCCCACACGCGGCGACGCCGCCGCGCCCTGCGCGGCACGCTCCGTACCGAATCACCCGACGCCGCCACGCCCGCGCGCTGCGCGGCAGTCTCAACCACTTCTGACTTTCACACCGAAATGGCCCAATACGTTTTCACGATGAACCGGGTCGGCAAGATCGTGCCGCCCAAGCGCCAGATCCTGAAGGACATCTCGCTGTCGTTCTTTCCCGGCGCGAAGATCGGCGTGCTCGGCCTGAACGGCTCGGGCAAGTCGACGCTGATCCGCATCATGGCGGGCGTCGACAAGGACATCGAAGGCGAAGCCACGCCGATGCCGAACCTGAACATCGGCTACCTGCCGCAGGAACCGCAGCTCGACCCGACGAAGACGGTGCGCGAAGCCGTCGAGGAAGGCCTTGGCGACCTGTTCCAGGCCAACAAGAAGCTCGAGGAAATCTACGCGGCGTACGCGGAGCCGGACGCCGACTTCGACGCGCTCGCAGCCGAGCAGGCGAAGTACGAGGCGATCCTCGCGTCGAGCGACGGCGGCAGCCCCGAGCAGCAGCTCGAAGTGGCCGCCGACGCACTGCGCCTGCCGTCGTGGGACGCCAGGATCGAACACCTGTCGGGCGGTGAAAAGCGCCGCGTCGCGCTGTGCAAGCTGCTGCTCGAAAAACCCGACATGCTGCTGCTCGACGAACCGACCAACCACCTCGACGCGGAATCGGTCGACTGGCTCGAGCAGTTCCTGGTGCGCTTCCCGGGCACCGTCGTCGCGGTCACCCACGATCGCTACTTCCTCGACAACGCGGCCGAGTGGATTCTCGAACTCGACCGCGGCCACGGCATTCCGTGGAAGGGCAACTACAGCAGCTGGCTCGACCAGAAGGAAGAGCGCCTGAAGCAGGAAGAAGCGTCGGAATCGGCGCGCCAGAAGGCGATCAAGAAGGAACTGGAGTGGGTGCGCCAGAACCCGAAGGGCCGCCAGGCGAAGTCGAAGGCCCGTATCGCGCGCTTCGAGGAGCTGAGCAGCCAGGAATACCAGAAGCGCAACGAAACGCAGGAAATCTTCATTCCGGCCGGCGAACGCCTCGGCAATGAAGTGATCGAGTTCAAGAACGTCAGCAAGTCGTTCGGCGACCGCCTGCTGATCGACAATCTGAGCTTCAAGATCCCGGCCGGCGCGATCGTCGGCATCATCGGCCCGAACGGCGCCGGCAAGTCGACGCTGTTCAAGATGCTGACCGGCAAGGAACAGCCGGATTCGGGCGAAGTCGTAATGGGGCCGACGGTGAAGCTCGCGTATGTCGATCAGAGCCGCGACGCGCTCGACGGCACGAAGACGGTATTCGAGGAAATCTCGGGCGGCGCCGACGTGCTGACGGTGGGCAAGTACGAAACGCCGTCGCGTGCGTACATCGGCCGCTTCAACTTCAAGGGCGGCGACCAGCAGAAGATCGTCGGCAACCTGTCCGGCGGTGAACGCGGCCGCCTGCACCTCGCGAAGACGCTGATCTCGGGCGGCAACGTGCTGCTGCTGGACGAACCGTCGAACGACCTCGACGTCGAAACGCTGCGCGCGCTGGAAGACGCGCTGCTCGAATTCGCGGGCTCGGTGATGGTGATCTCGCACGATCGCTGGTTCCTCGACCGGATCGCGACGCACATCCTCGCGTTCGAAGGCGATTCGCAGGTCACGTTCTTCGACGGCAACTACCAGGAATACGAAGCCGACAAGCGTGCACGCCTCGGCGAGGAAGCCGCGAAGCCGAAACGTCTGCGCTACAAGCCGATCAGCCGCTGACCGGCACGACCCGGGTGCCCGGCGCCGCAGCAACGCGGGGCCGGTCGCCGAGGGTAGCCGCTTCAGGAAGCGTCACAACAAAAAAGCGGGCCGCTGGCCCGCTTTTTCTATCCGATGGCAGGCTGCTCGCCCGCCGCTTACGCGAGCGCGCCCAGTTCGCGCAGCCGCGCCTCGGTCGTCGCCGCACTCGTGTGATGAATGCCGTGCCAGCCGAGCGCCGTCGCGGCCGCGGCGTTCTTCGCGTTGTCGTCGATGAATACGAGTTCGTGCGGCGCGATGCCCGGCAGGTGCGGTTCGATCCGCGCATGCATCTCGCGGTAGATCGCCGGATCGGGCTTCACGAGCTTCACACGACCCGACACGACGATCTCCTTGAAACGCCGCAGCACCGGGAAGTTGTCCCACGCATACGGAAACGTCTGCGCGGACCAGTTCGTCAGGCCGAAAAGCGGCATCCCTTGCGCTTCAAGTCGATCGACGAGCGCGGCGCCCTCTTCGAGCACACCGCCGATCATCTCGTGCCAGCGCGCGTAGAACGCGCGGATCAGCGCCTCGTGCTCCGGAAACTTCGCAACGAGCTCCGCCGTGCCTTCCTCGATCGTCTGCCCGCCGTCCTGACGGATCACCCAGTCCATCGCGCACACGTGCGTGAGGAACCAGCGACGCTCCGCGTCGTCGGGAATCAGCTCCCGGTAAAGGTACTCCGGGCTCCAGTCGATCAGCACGCCGCCGAAATCGAACACCACGGCCTTGATCGTCATGCGAACTCCGTCGAAAGGACGTCCGCGAGCGAGCGCGGCGTCACCGGGTTGCCCGACAGCGAATTGTTTTGCCATACGAAGTGATGGTGCGCGACGATCTGCGCAGCCGACAGGTGCGTGCGCTCGTTCGTCGTGTGCAGATCGGACACGACCGTCGTCCGGTAGCCAAGCAGCGCCGCGCGGCGTGCGGCCGAATCGACGCAGAACTCGGTTGCATAACCGCAGATCAGCACCGAACGGACGCCGTGGCGGTCGAGCTGCGCCGCGAGCGGCGTGTCGTGAAACGAATCGCTCACCTGCTTGCGCACGCGCCAGTCGTCGTTCCCGACGACCAGCCCCGCATGCAGCTCCCAGCCCGGCGTGCCGGGCACGATGTCGTCGTCCGCATCGCCGTCGTGCTGCACGAAGCACACGGGCGCGTTCGCCGCGCGCGCCGCCGCCGTCAGCCGGTTGATGCCCGATACCACGTCGTCGAGCCGGTAAGCGGGCCGCGCCCGCTCCACCAGCCCGCGCTGCATGTCGACCACGATCACTGCGGTGTCCGCCATTGCCTGCCCTCGGTTGTGTCGTTCGGCCGTTGTCCGGCCGTTATCGCATGTTGTGTCAGATCGGCTGCGTGCGCGCGTCGAGCCACGCCTTCGCATCGCCGCTCAGGTGCCGGCCGACACGCTCGCGCACCGTCGCGTGATACGTGTTCAGCCATGCGCGCTCATCGTCGTGCAGCATCTCGATCAGCACGCAGCGCGTGTCGATCGGGCACAGCGTCAGCGTCTCGAATGCGAGGAAATCGCCGAATTCCGTTTGCCCGGCCGCGCGGTTCACGACCAGGTTCTCGATCCGGATGCCCCACTGGCCGGGACGGTAGACGCCCGGCTCGATCGACGTGATCATGCCCTCTTCCATCGCCGTGTGCGGCTCGGCCGGCGCGTAGTGCGAGATCACCTGCGGGCCTTCGTGCACGTTCAAGAAGTAGCCGACGCCATGCCCCGTGCCGTGGCCGTAGTCGAGCCCGGCCGCCCACATCGGTGCGCGCGCGATCGCGTCGAGCATCGGCGAGCGGATGCCGCGCGGGAAGCGGGCGCGCGACAGCGCCATCATCGACTTCAGCACGATCGTGAAATCGCGCCGCTGCAGGTCGCTGACGGTGCCGACCGGCACGACACGCGTGATGTCGGTCGTGCCCGTCACGTACTGGCCGCCCGAATCGATCAGCAGCAGGCCGTCGCCGGCGATCGTCGCGTGCGACGCCGGCGTCGCGTGGTAGTGCGGCATTGCGCCATTCGCGTTGAAGCCCGCAATCGTCGCGAAGCTTGCCGACACATAGCCGGGGCGCCGGGCGCGGGCGGCCGTGAGCTTTTCCTCGATCGTCAGCTCGGTGATCGTCTCGCGGTTCACCGCCTGCTCGAACCACGCGAAGAACTCCGCGAGCGCGGCGCCGTCGTGTTCCATCGTCACGCGCACGTGCTCGATCTCGGCGGACGTCTTGCGCGACTTCGCGAACGTCGACGGATTCACGGCCTCGACGAGCTTCACGCCGGCCGGCACGGCCTCGAGCGTGCCGAACGTCACGCGGCGGGGGTCGATCAGCAGCGTCGCGCCGTCCGGCAGCGACGCGAGCGCGGCGCGCGCGGCGTCGTAGGCACGAACGTCGACACCATCCTTCGCGAGCGACGCGGTCAGCGCCGGCGACACCTTGCCGTCGGCGACGAACAACGTCGCGCGATCGGCGCCGATCATTGCGTGCGCAACGAATACGGGATTGAAGTTGACGTCGGCGCCGCGCAGGTTGAACAGCCATGCGAGATCGTCGAGCGTCGAGACGAAATGCCATTGCGCACCCTGCGCGCACATCGCGCGGCGCACTTCGGCCAGCTTGCTCGCGCGCGTCGTGTCGGCCTGCGGCGCCGTGTGCTCGAACACCGCGTCGCCGGGCAGCCCCGGCCGCTCGGGCCAGATCGCGTCGAGCAGGTCGAGATCGGTGCGCAGCGCGATGCCGCGCGCATTCAACGCACCCGTCAGCCCGCGTGCGGCCGCGACGCCCAGCACGGCGCCGTCGACGCCGACCGTCGCACCGGCCGCCACGTTCTGCGCGAGCCAGTCGACGTGTGGCGCGCTCTGCTGCCCGCCCGTCATCTTCATCAATTGCACGCCCGTGCCGGCCAGTTCGGCCTCGGCCTGCACCCAGTAGCGGCTGTCGACCCATAGCCCCGCGAAATCCGCGGTCACGACCAGCGTGCCGACCGAGCCCGTGAAGCCGGACAGCCAGCGGCGGGCCTGCCAGCGCTCCGGCAGATACTCGGACAGATGGGGATCGGCGGACGGCACGAGATAGGCGGCCAGGTCCTCGCGGGCCATGGCGCCACGCAGCAGCGCGAGGCGGGCCGGCACCGGCGAGACTTCGGGAAGACGGGCATTCATGATTTCACCTGAGAACATTCAGCGACGGGCCGACAGCGTAACCGTCACGGCTACGACGAGGAACGCGACACCGGTGCAGACCGGCCATTCGAGCGTCTCGCCATCGTAAAACAGTCCCGAGAGATTGCCGGCCATGCGGGCCGCGCCCGCGCCGACGATGCCGGCGAGCACCGCGATCCACCATGCCGGCCGGCCCGTGCGCCGCATCGGATGCAGCCATCGGCCGAACAGCCCGACGGCCGCTCCCAGGACAAGGATTCCAAACCAGTTCATTCGACGCCTTCTATAAATTCAGATTCGTCCCATAGGCGTGAACGTTGCCAGCGGCTAGCATCGATTCATCCATCGAACCCGAGACCAGCCGGGTGCCGCCAACATTCGAGTGTAGGGGCCGACTCGACGTTATGGCAAGCGCGCGCCGGCTGCCGTATTGAAGAAATTCTCATGCGAATCGCTCTGATCGATCCGGACGCGCGCCATGCCGCGCTCCTGAACCGCCTGCTCTTTGCGGGCGGTCATGTGTGCCACGCGTTTCCGTCCAGCGCGGCGTTGTTCGAGTGGCTCGCCACCGACAACACGTGCGACATGCTGATCACCGGCCACTGGGCCGGCGACCAGCCGGCCGAGGAAGTCATCCCGCGTGCGCAGACAGTCCTGCCGGGGCTGCCGGCCATCGCCGTGATGCTGCTGCCGCGCGAAAGCGAAATCGTATCGTGCCTGCACGCGGGCGCCGACGATTGCCTCGTACGCCCCGTGAGCGGGCCCGAGCTGCTCGCGCGCGTGAACGCGCTGAGCCGGCGCGCCGGCGTCCGCCGGCCGCCCAACCGCTCGCGCGAAATGTATGGCGAATACGTTTTCGACGCCACGCATTGCCTCGTTCGCTTCGACGACGCAATCGTTTCACTCACGCCGAAGGAGTTCCGGTTCGCGCAGTTGCTGTTCACGAACCTGTCGCGGCCGGTGTCGCGCGCCCATATCCTCGAAACGGTGTGGGCGCGCCGCCGCGACATGAAGTCGCGCACGCTCGATACCCATGCGTCCCGGCTGCGCAGCAAACTACGGCTGCTTCCGGAGCGCGGCTACCGGCTGCTGCCGCTCTACGGCTACGGCTATCAGCTCGACCGCGTGCCGATCGAGCCCCCAAATTCCCGGCCCCGCCACGCCGATGCCCGGTATGCAGCGAGTGAGGAAATCGCTGAAACGCTATAATATGGGGCTAAACGATAGCCCTCGATATGCAACTCCTCACGATCGGAATCAATCACCACACTGCGCCTGTCGCCTTGCGCGAACGCGTGGCGTTTCCGCTCGAGCAGATCAAGCCGGCTCTCGTCACGTTCAAGAACGTGTTTCTCGGCCCCCAGGCGCCCAATACGCCCGAAGCGGCGATCCTCTCCACCTGCAACCGCACCGAGCTGTATTGCGCGACCGACGATCGTGCGGCACGCGAAGGCGCGATCCGCTGGCTGTCGGAGTATCACCGGATCCCGGTCGACGAACTCGCGCCGCATGTCTACGCGCTGCCGCAGTCGGAAGCGGTCCGGCACGCATTTCGGGTCGCCTCCGGCCTCGATTCGATGGTGCTCGGCGAAACGCAGATTCTGGGCCAGATGAAGGACGCCGTCCGCACCGCGACGGAAGCCGGCGCACTCGGCACCTATCTGAACCAGCTGTTCCAGCGCACGTTCGCGGTAGCGAAGGAAGTGCGCGGCACGACCGAAATCGGCACGCAGTCGGTGTCGATGGCCGCCGCCGCGGTGCGCCTCGCGCAACGGATCTTCGAAAAGGTGTCGGATCAGCGCGTGCTGTTCATCGGCGCCGGCGAAATGATCGAGCTGTGCGCGACGCACTTCGCCGCGCAAGGCCCGCGCGAACTCGTCGTCGCGAACCGCACGGCCGAACGCGGCCAGCGGCTCGCCGAACGCTTCAACGGCCGTGCGATGCCGCTCGCGGATCTGCCGACCCGCATGCACGAGTTCGACATCATCGTGTCGTGCACGGCGTCGACGCTGCCGATCATCGGCCTCGGCGCAGTCGAGCGCGCGGTGAAGGCGCGCCGCCACCGGCCGATCTTCATGGTCGACCTCGCGGTGCCGCGCGACATCGAGCCTGAAGTCGGCAAGCTGAAGGACGTGTTCCTCTACACCGTCGACGATCTCGGCGCGATCGTGCGCGAAGGCAATGCATCGCGCCAGGCCGCGGTCGCGCAGGCCGAAACGATCATCGAAACGCGCGTGCAGAATTTCATGCAATGGCTCGACACGCGCAGCGTCGTGCCGGTGATCCGTCACATGCATACGCAGGCCGACGCACTGCGCCGGGCCGAAGTCGACAAGGCGCAGAAGCTGCTCGCGCGCGGCGACGATCCGGCCGCCGTGCTCGAAGCGCTGTCGCAAGCGCTGACCAACAAGCTGATCCACGGCCCGACGAGCGCGCTCAACCGCGTGAACGGCGCCGATCGCGATTCGCTGATCGACCTGATGCGCGGCTTCTACCAGCACGCCCCGCGCTCGAACGACCAGTCCGGCCACTAGCGCCGCCAATCGCCCTGCCGCCGGCCGCGCGCCGGCCTATCCTTTCCGAATACCCCTTGCCCGGGAGCGCCGCTCCACACCATGAAGACGAGCATGCAACGCAAGCTCGACCAGCTGTCCACACGGCTGGCCGAACTGAACGACCTGCTGAGCCGCGAAAACGTCACGGCCGACCTCGACCAGTACCGCAAGCTCACGCGTGAACATGCGGAACTCGGCCCGGTGGTCGAACAGTACGCGCTGTGGCGCCAGTCGCGCAGCGACGAGACGGCTGCACAGGAACTGCTCGGCGATCTGTCGATGCGCGACTTCGCGGAAGACGAAATCCGCAGCGCACGCGAGCGCATGACCCGCCTCGAGACCGAGCTGCAGAAGATGCTGCTGCCGAAGGATCCGAACGACGACCGCAACATCTTCCTCGAAATCCGTGCGGGCACGGGCGGCGACGAATCGGCGCTGTTCGCGGGCGACCTGCTGCGCATGTACCTGCGCTTCGCGGAACGCCAGCGCTGGCAGGTCGAAATGATGTCGGAGAGCGCGTCGGATCTCGGCGGCTACAAGGAAGTGATCGTGCGGATCGCGGGCCAGGGCGCGTATTCGCGCCTGAAGTTCGAATCGGGCGGCCATCGCGTGCAGCGCGTGCCGGCCACCGAAACGCAGGGGCGCATCCACACGTCCGCGTGCACGGTCGCGGTGATGCCGGAAGCCGACGAAATCGGCGAGGTCGAGATCAATCCGGCCGATCTGCGGATCGACACGTTCCGCGCGTCCGGCGCGGGCGGCCAGCACATCAACAAGACCGATTCGGCGGTGCGCGTCACGCACATTCCGACCGGAATCGTCGTCGAGTGCCAGGACGACCGCTCGCAGCACAAGAACAAGGATCGCGCGCTGAAGGTGCTCGCCGCGCGCATCAAGGACAAGCAGTATCACGAGCAGCACGCGAAGGAAGCCGCGACGCGCAAGAGCCTGATCGGCTCCGGTGACCGCTCGGAGCGGATCCGCACGTACAACTTCCCGCAGGGCCGGATGACCGACCACCGGATCAACCTGACGCTGTACCGGCTCGAAGCACTCATGGACGGCGACCTCGACGAACTGATCAGCGCGCTGGTCAGCGAACACCAGGCCGAACTGCTCGCGTCGCTCGGCGATGCCGACTGAGACCGCAATGCCCGACACCACCGCCGACGAACTGCTGCGCGCGTCGCCGCTCGACGCGGTCGATGCGCGCGTGTTGCTCGCGCACGCGCTCGGCTGGACCCGCACGCAACTGATCACGCGCGGCGACGCGCCGCTCGACATGGCCGCGGTCGAACGCTATCGCGCGCTCGAGGCGCGCCGCCTGGCCGGCGAGCCGGTCGCGCAGCTCGTCGGGATGCGCGAATTCTTCGGCCGGCCGTTCGACGTAACGCCCGACGTGCTGATTCCGCGCCCCGAAACCGAACTGCTCGTCGAGGCCGCACTCGATGCGATCGACGGGCTGCCGCATCCGGCCGTGCTCGATCTCGGCACGGGTAGCGGCGCGATCGCCGTATCGATCGCCGCCGAGCGTCCCGATGCGCGCGTGTGGGCGCTCGACCGTTCGCCGACCGCCCTCGAGGTCGCACAACGCAACGCCGGCAAGCTGCTCGACGCGCGCCGCCCCGGCGGCCCGCTGCACTGGCTGCAGAGCGACTGGTACACGGCACTCGATCCGGCACTCGCATTCGACACGATCGTCAGCAACCCGCCTTACATCGCGCAGCACGATCCGCACCTCGAGCAGGGCGACCTGCGTTTCGAGCCGCGCGGCGCACTCACCGACGATGCCGACGGCCTCAGCGCGATCCGCACGATCGTCGCGGGCGCCGGCTCTTATCTGAAACCGGGCGGCACGCTCTGGATCGAGCATGGCTACGACCAGGCCGAGGCCGTGCGCGCGGTGCTCGCCTCCCACGGCTTCGTCGCGGTCGAATCGCTTGCCGATCTGGCCGCCATCGAACGCACGACAGGCGGCCGCCTGCCGGGCTGATGCCCGGCCCGCCCGGTTGAAATCCGCTATCATTTCGATCTAACGCCCCGCAAACGCAAGGTCAGTCATGGACACCCAACAACGTATCAAGCAAATCGTCGACGAAAACCAGGTCGTGCTCTTCATGAAGGGCAACGCGCAATTCCCGATGTGCGGCTTTTCGGGCCGCGCCATCCAGGTGCTGAAAGCCTGCGGCGTCGACCAGTTCAAGACGGTCAACGTCCTCGAAGACGACGAGATCCGCCAGGGCATCAAGGCATTCTCGAACTGGCCGACCATCCCGCAGCTCTATGTGAAGGGCGAATTCATCGGCGGCTCGGACATCATGATGGAGATGTACCAGTCGGGCGAACTGCAGCAACTGTTCGCCGCCGCATAATACGCCCCGCCTTTCGATGGCCTCTCCCAGCGCGCCGCCATGCCGGCTGATCGTCGCGATCACCGGCGCCACCGGCGCGATCTACGGCGTACGGCTGCTCGACCTGCTGCGCGCCGCCGGCGGCGTCGAAACGCACCTGCTGATTTCGAACGCCGGCTGGCTCAACATCCAGCACGAACTGAAGCTGTCGAAGGCCGATGTCGAAAGCCGTGCGGACGTCGTGCATTCGGTGCGCGACGTCGGCGCGACGATCGCATCGGGGTCGTTCGCGACCGACGGCATGGTGATCGCGCCCTGCTCGATGAAGACGCTCGCGAGCGTCGCGCACGGGCTGTCCGACAACCTGATCACGCGCGCAGCCGACGTCACGCTGAAGGAACGCCGCCGCCTCGTGCTGATGGTGCGCGAAACGCCGTTCAACCTCGCGCATCTGCGCAACATGACGGCCGTCACCGAAATGGGCGGCATCGTCTTCCCGCCACTGCCCGCGTTCTACGCGATGCCGAAGACGATCGAGGAACTCGTCGACCAGACCGTCACGCGCGTGCTCGACCTGTTCGCGCTCAGCGCACCACTGACGACGCCGTGGGCCGGTATCCGGCACGCGCAGTAAGCGAGCACCCCACGGTCCGTTCGTCGCACATCCGCGCCGATTTTCACTGAAATTCGTTCAATTTCGCGCATACGGCGCCCAGCTGCCGTGAAGCGCACGGCGCTGCGCCCGGATTATCAACAAACAAGCGTCAATCAAATTCCCGATCGCAGATTTATCAATATCCGGTGCGCGCCTATAGTCACAGGCAAATCCCCTTGCAGGCCACCACCATGAACCGCTTGCCTTCGCTCTACCTGTCCCACGGCGCCCCGACGCTGCCGATCGACCCGACGCTGCCGTCCGGCGCGTTCACGCACCTCGCCGCCGAATTGCCGCGCCCGCGCGCGGTGCTGATGCTGTCCGCGCACTGGGGCACGCAGCGGCCCGTTGCCAGCATCGCCGCGCATCCGGAAACGATCCACGATTTCTACGGCTTTCCGCAGGCGCTGTACGACATCCGCTACCCGGCGCCCGGCGCGCCCGACGTCGCCGAGCGCGCGGCCGGGCTGCTGAATGCGGCCGGCATCGAGACCGCGACGACCGAGCACGGCCTCGACCACGGCGCGTGGGTGCCGATGCTGCTGATGTTCCCGGAAGCCGACGTGCCGGTGGCGCAGCTGTCGATCCAGCCGCGCGCGGATGCCGCCCACCACTTCGCGCTCGGCCGCGCGCTGCGACCGCTGCGCGACGAAGGCGTGATGGTGATCGGCTCCGGCCAGATCACGCACAACCTGCGCGCCGCCGATTTCGGTGCGGCACCGGAGGATGCGGACCCGCGCGTCACGGAGTTCACCGACTGGTTCGAGGCGAAGCTGGCCGCGCGTGACGTCGATGCGCTGCTCGACTACCGCCGGCAGGCGCCGCACGCGGCGCTGATGCATCCGACCGACGAGCATCTGCTGCCGGTGTTCACGGCACTCGGCGCGGCGGACGACGACTACCAGCTCGGCATCCAGTCGCTCGGCACGTACCAGCGCGTGCTCGCGATGACGAACTACGTGTTCGCCGGCACAACCGCCTGAGCGGCCGCGCGGCAGCCGCCGACCGCCCAACAAAAAACCCGCCCGAGCATCGCTCGGGCGGGTTTTTTACGCTGCTTGCTGCCGCCGCCGGATCCGGCGGCAGGTCACGCGTCAGGCACCGACCCCTTCGAGGATCTCGTCGTGCGACTCGCGCTCGTCGAGATACTTGGTCCGGTAGCCGGTATTTACGCCCCAGAAGTAGAACACCAGCGAGATCGCCGCGACGACCACCATGTCCCAGCCGTACGGCAGCACGCCGTGGCCGCCGAACTCCTTGCTGCCGATCAGCGACAGCACGGCCATCGTCGGCAGGTACGCGACCAGCCACCAGGCGGCCTTCAGGTCGTCACCCCAGCCGGTCCAGCCCGACTTCGCCTGGAAGTAGAAGTACACCGGCAGCGCGACGATCATCAGCAGGATGATTTCGCCCGTCAGCGGCCACTTCGCCCAGTACAGGATCAGCGACGCGCAGACGAATGCGAACGGTGCGATCAACTTCATCAGCGGAATCGACAGCGGACGCTCGATGTCGGTCGCCGAACGGCGCAGCGCCATCAGGCTGATCGGGCCGGTCAGGTACGAAATCACCGTCGCCACCGAGATCACTGCCGCGAGCGAGCTCCAGCCGCGGAAGAAGAACAGGAAGATGAACGACACGAGCAGGTTGAACCACATCGCCTGGCGCGGCACGCCGTAGATCGGGTGCACGTTGCCGAACATCTTCGGCATCGTGTTGTTGCGCTCCATCGCGTAGATCATGCGGGTGGTCGTCGCCATGTAGGTCGTACCGGTGCCGCTGGGGCTGATGAACGCGTCGACATACAGCAGGATCGCGAGCCAGTTCAGGTTCAGCGCGATCGCGAGTTCCGCGAACGGCGACGAGAAGTTGAAGTGCGCCCAGCCCTTCGCGACGTCGGCCGGATTCACCGAGCCGATATACGCCATCTGCAGCAGCACGTAGATCACGAGCGCGAGCAGGATCGACGTGATCACCGCGAACGGCACGCTGCGCGACGGGTTGCGCGCTTCACCGGCCAGGTTCACCGGGCTCTGGAAGCCGTTGAACGCGAACACGATGCCGCTCGTCGCGACCGCGGTCAGCACCGCCGACCAGCCGTACGGCGCGAAGCTTGCATTCGATGCCGTGCCGAGGTTCTCCGCATGGAAGCTCGTCAGCATCAGGCCCAGGATCGTGAGGCCGGGGATCAGGAACTTGAAGATCGTGATCGCGGTGTTCGCCCGCGCAAAGGCCTTGACGCCCCAGTAGTTCAGCATGAAGTAGATGACGACCAGTACGGCCGACAACAGCAGGCCGAGCGTCTGTAATTCGCCGTTCACGAACAGTGCGTGCGCCCAAGGATACGGCCACGTGCTCATGTACTGGATCGACGCTTCGGCCTCGATCGGGATCACGGATACGATCGCGATCCAGTTCGCCCACGCACTGATGAAACCGACCAGCGAACCGTGCGAGTAGCGCGCGTAGCGCACCATGCCGCCCGACTCGGGGAACATCGCGCCCAATTCCGCGTAAGTCAGTGCAATGGCGAGAATCACGACAGCGCCGATGATCCATGCGCAGATCGCCGCCGGACCGGCAATCTTCGCGGCCTTCCAGGCGCCGAACAGCCAGCCCGAGCCGATAATCGAACCCAGCCCCGTCAGCATCAATGCAAACGGGCCGATGTTCCGTTGAATAGAACTCTTCACATCCTCTCCTGTGTCTCAAAAAGCATGGTCGGCTCGCCGTCCGGGATCGGCTCGGACAGCACCGCGCACGCAATTTTGGGGGGGCGTGTCACCCGATCGGGGCAACCCGTCCACGCGGCGCGTAGTTTAACGGTTGCACCTCAAACGTGGCGCCAAAATCGTTCGGCCCCTACAAAAAATTCGCATCGTTTGCAAGCTTTGTAAACCTCATCTCCGCAATAACCCTGAGTCCATGGAAATACGGTTGACCACGCGGTTGATAAGCCGTATAAAGGACTTCGCAGGATTTCAAGTGGCGAGTGAATTGGTTCTTTCGTAGTTCGCCCATCAACGGTACTCCGGTTGGTCCTATTACCCCTTCCTTGATTTTCCGCACCCCATGGGCCTCGGCCCCGTTTTATCTTTTTAGGAACAAGTAACATGGCAACCGGTACCGTCAAGTGGTTCAATGACGCAAAGGGCTTCGGCTTCATCACCCCGGAAGGCGGCGGCGACGATCTGTTCGCGCACTTCTCGGAAATCCGCGTCGAAGGCTTCAAGACGCTGCAAGAAAACCAGAAGGTTGAATTCGAAGTGAAGACGGGCCCGAAGGGTCTGCAAGCTGCGAACATCCGTCCGGTCTAAGCTTGGCGCGATAATTCGTGAAAAAAAGCCCCGCTTCGGCGGGGCTTTTTGTTTTTCGGCGCCGGTCGACCGGCATCACGGCCTTTCAGCCGCCCGCATTCAGCCGAACAATCGCTGCGCGTGAATGCCGAGACCCGTCGCGACACTCGCGAGGCGGTCGCCGAACACCGGTTGCGCATCCGGGAATGCGCCCGCGAGCGCGCCCGACAGGAACGCGAGCCCCGTCGAGCCGCCGGTGAAATACAGGGCGCCCACATCGCGCGGCGCCACGCCCGCCAGCCGCACCGTCTCGCGCGCGGCGTCGACGATGCGTGCGGTGTCGTCGCGGCTCGCGTCGACGAGCCGGTCGGCATCGAATGCGATCTGCAGATCCTCTTCCACGTCGTTCAGGTCGATCATCGTCTCCCCGCCCGCCGCGACGCCGATCTTCGCTTCTTCCGCACGCGCCATCAGCGCATGCCCGAGCCGCTGCTCGACCACACTCGTGAGCCGGTCGTACTGCTGCACGTCCCGGTACAGGTGCTTCATCAGCTTCAGCTCGCCGAGCCGCTTCGGCGTGTAGACCGTGTTGATCAGGTGCCAGGTGGCGAGATCGAAGTAGATCTTGTTCGGCAGCTCGCGCCCTTCGGGGTCGAGCGAACGGTAGCCGAATGCGGGCAGGATCGCCGCCAGCTCGACACGCCGGTCGTAATCGGTGCCAGCGACGTGCACGCCGTGGTGGGCCAGCACGTCGTCCTTGCGCTCGAGCCGCGCCATCCGTTCGGGCCCGACGCGCACCAGCGAGAAGTCGGACGTGCCGCCGCCGATGTCGGCGACGAGCACGAGGCGCTCCGCCTGCTGGCGCGACTCGTAGTCGAACGCGGCCGCGATCGGTTCGTACTGGAATTGCACGTCCGCAAAGCCGACCGATCGCGCGGCGGCCTCGAGCTGATCCTGGGCGAGGCGGTCGGCGCGCGGATCGTCGTCGACGAAGAACACCGGCCGGCCGAGCACCGCACGGCCGATCGGCGCGCCCGCGCGGGCTTCGGCCTTGCGCTTCAGGTGCGTCAGGAAGCGCGCGATGATTTCGGTGTACGCGATCGCGCTGCCGTCGCCGAGATCGGTCGTCGTTTCCGCGAGCGGCGAGCCGAGGATGCTCTTCATCGAGCGCATCAGCCGGCCGTCGAAACCGTCGATATAGGAAGCCAGCGCCGCACGGCCGTATTCGACCGTCTCTTCGTCGTTGTTGAAGAAGATCGCGGTGGGCAGCGTCAGGTGGTCGCCCTCGACGGGCGCGAGGCGCATGCCGTCGCCGTCGGGCAGCGCCACGGCGGAATTGGACGTGCCGAAATCGATCGCGCAGTAAGTCATGGGAAGTTGCCGCAGCAGGGCCGGCGCGAAAACGGAAAGGACGGGCTTTTTAACATGAAGCCCGCGGGATCACAACCGGGGCCGGCCACCAGTCCCGCGCAACGGGCCCGGGAGGCGGGGGCGCGCAACCTGGCGCGCTGGAGAGCGATGCGGGCGGGATGCGCGACGCAGCCCGTCCGCCACGCAGGTCAGGCTGCCGCGTCGAAACCCTTCTTCCATGCGCCCGCATAGACGACCTCGCCGATCGCATGGCGCGTGCGCGGCGCCTTCTCGCGATCGCGCAGCACCGGATCGAGCTTGTCGACGTTGCCGTAGTGACCGAGCGAGATGATCGCCGGAATCGCGACGTCGGCCGGAATCGCGAACGCATCGCGGAACGCCTTCGCGTCGAAGCCGCTCATCTGGTGGGCGGCCAGGCCCAGTGCGTGCGCCTGCAGCACCAGCGACATCGCGGCGGCACCCGCGTCGTACAGCGCGGTGGGGGCCGGCTCACCCTTCGGCGTGAGCGTGTGCGCGGTCACCGCGATCAGCACGGGCGCCGGCGCATTCCAGCCCTGGTTGAACGGCACCAGCGTCGCGAACGCGCGTTTGAACGCGTCTTCGTCCTGCGTGCGGTCGAATACGATGAAGCGCCACGGCTGCGCGTTGTACGCGGACGGCGCCCAGCGGGCGGCTTCGAGCACCGCGTGCAGATCGCCGGCGCTGACGGCTTCATCCGAATACGCGCGCGGGCTCCAGCGGCCCGCGATCAGATCGTGAATCGAAACAGTGGTGGGAGCAGGTTTGACGGACATGCGGTTCCTCGCTGACATCGATGAAGGGGCGCGAACGCCTCGCGAACCGAAAGCATACCCGCTTGAGCCGATGCGCGCCCGATCCTCCCGCGCTATGCAAATCTCCGGGCGTGCATTGCCCGGCCGACCGCCGCGCGACCGGCCGGGCCATCGGATTGCCGCGCTCAGGCCGCCTGCGCGGCTGCGCGCGACGGGCCGCGGTTGATCCGCAGCACGATCAGCGCGCCGACGATGCACAGGCCGCCCGAGATCATCGACGCGATCGTGTAGGTGCCGAGGCTGGCGCGCAGCAGCCCCGCGCCGAGCGCCGCGAACGCCGCGCCGAGCTGGTGGCCGGCGACGATCCAGCCGAACACGACGGGCGCCGCGGCCTTGCCGAACACGTCGGTCGCGAGGCGCACGGTCGGCGGCACGGTCGCGATCCAGTCGAGCCCGTAGAACATCGCGAACAGCGGCAGCCCGAAGAAATCGATCCCGAACGCGTGCGGCAGGTAGATCAGCGACAGCCCGCGCAGCCCGTAGTACCAGAACAACAGCATGCGATTGTCGTAGCGGTCGGACAGCCAGCCCGACAGCGTCGTGCCGAACAGGTCGAACACGCCCATTGCCGCAAGCAGCGACGCGCCCTGCACTTCCGTCATCCCGTAGTCGCTGCACATCGCGATCAGGTGCGTGCCGACGTAACCGTTGGTGCTCGCGCCGCAGATGAAGAAGCTGAAGAACAGCAGCCAGAAATCGCGCGAACGGCTCGCCGTCAGCAACGTGCGGAACGCGACCGTGAGCGGGTTCTCCTTCGACGCCTCGGGCGCGGCCGGCGCATCGGCCGGTTCGCCGTACGGGCGCAGCTGCACGTCGGCCGGCCGTTCAGGCAACAGGAATGCAACCAGCGGAATCACGATCGCGGCCGCGACCGCGACGACCAACACGACCGGCCGCCAGCCATGGCGCTGCGCGATCGCCGCGAGCATCGGCAGGAACACGAGCTGGCCGGTGGCCGTGCTCGCGGTCAGGATCCCCATCACGAGGCCGCGCCGCGCATGGAACCAGCGCGTGACGAAGGTCGCGGACAGCGTCAGCGCAACGACCCCCGTCGAGCAGCCGACCATCAGGCCCCAGATCACGACCATCTGCCAGCTCTGCGTCATCATCGACGACAGCGCGACGCCCGCGCTCATCGTCACGAGCGCGGTGAGAATGGTCGGACGCAGCCCGAAGCGCTGCATCGCGGCGGCCGCGAACGGGCCCGTCAGTCCGTACAGCGCGATGTTCACCGAGATCGCCAGCGAAATCGCCGCGCGGCTCCAGCCGAGCTCGCGCTCGAGCGGCACCATCAGCACGCTCGGCGTCGCGCGCGTGCCGGCCGCCGCCAGCAGGATCAGGAATACCACCGCCGCCGCGAGCCATCCGTAGTGGAAGCGCCCGCCGATTCGTGTCACCGCCCAGTTCATCTTCGCGTTCTCCAGTTGGCGGCTCCGGTGCCTCCGCACCCGCGCCGCCCGCCCTGCCAGGCCACCTCCGCCGCACGCTGCATCGGCTGACCCGGGCCGACGCTTGGCATTTGTCTGTCGATCCGGCCGGTATTGTTACCGACCAGTCACAAGTGTGTTGCGATCGTAGTGACCAATCGGTAACATGTCAAGCAATCCAATATGCAGTCGAGGGTCATCATGTCGGGCATCGAGATCGCCAAACCGCTGCCGCGCCGCACGCGCCGGCCGATCGACGGCGCCACCGCGCAGGAGCACCTGCTGCGCGCCGCCGAGGAGCTGTTTTACAAGGAAGGCGTTCGGACGGTGGGCGTCGAGGCGGTCGTGGAGCGCGCGGGCGTCAACAAGATGAGCCTGTATCGCCAGTTCTCGTCGAAGGACGAGCTGATCCTCGCGTACCTGGAGCGGATGGATGCGTGCTTCTTCGACCGCTTCAACACGAGCGTCGCGAAGCACCCGGGCCAGCCGAAAGCGCAGCTGATCCAGTATTTCGTCGATCTCGCCGAGCGCGCGACGCAGAAGGATTACCGCGGTTGCCCGTTCGTCAACGTCGCGGCCGAATTCCCGGATGCGTCGCACCCGGCGCGCGAGCGCGTCGCGCAGAACAAGGAACAGCTGATGAAGCGGCTCGTCGCGCTATGCGAAGACGCCGGCGCGCGGCAGCCGCAGGCGCTCGCCGACTCGCTCGCGCTGGTGATCGAAGGCATCTACGCGGCAAGCCAGACCTACCGGCACGGCGAAACGCCGATCGGCGTCGCGCCCGCACTCGTCACGCAGTTGATCGAGGCCGCCTGCGCGTGACGGCGCGCCCGCTACAATGCGGCCCTCGCCGCCCTTCCGCCCGACTGGTTTCACGATGACCGACACCCGCCCCGAATCGCACGACGACATCCTCGCCGCCACGCGGCACTGGCTCGCGCGCGCGGTGATCGGGCTCAATCTGTGCCCGTTCGCGAAAAGCGTCTATGTGAAGGAACAGGTGCGCTACGCGATCAGCGAGGCGACGACGCTGGAAGACGCGCTCGCCGAACTCGAAACGGAACTGCGCGCGCTCGACGCGGCGGACCCGCGGCAGGTCGACACGACGCTCGTGATCTTCCCGCATGCGTTCGCCGATTTCATCGACTACAACGATGCGCTGTTCTTTGCCGACCGACTGGTGCGGCAACTGCGGCTCGACGGCGTGCTGCAGATCGCGAGCTTCCATCCGGACTACCGGTTCGAGGGCAGCGAGCCCGACGACATCGAGAACTACACGAACCGCGCGCCGTACCCGATCCTGCACCTGCTGCGCGAGGACAGCATCGCACGCGCGGTCGACGCGTTCCCGGACGCGTCCGCGATCTACGAAAAGAATCAGGAAACGCTGCGGCGCCTCGGCCATGACGGCTGGCGCGAATGGATGCGCCGGCCGGGCGACGACGTCTGACGCGACGCGCCCGCCCACGCGCAGGTCAACCGGCGGCCGGTTCGACGACCTCGCCGCCCGCGGCCGCGGCCTCCGGCACGAAGAAGCGTGCGTTCAGCTCGGCCAGCCCGAACATCCCGAGGATCTCGTTCAACCGCTCGCCGGGCCGCCGGCGCGGCAGGTTCTTGTACTGCGCGATGATCAGCTCGTTCTTCATCGAATGCTCCCAGCCGACCAGCTCGGTCACGCTGACCTGGTAGCCGTGCGCTTCGAGCTGCAGGCAGCGCAGCACGTTGGTGATCTGGCTGCCGAATTCGCGCGTATGCAGCGGATGCCGCCACACTTCCGTCAGCGCGTTCGCGAGCGACTTGCCCTTGTTCTTGCGCAGCACGCCCGCGACTTCCGCCTGGCAGCACGGCACCAGCACGATGTGTTGCGCGCGCTTCGCGAGCGCGAAGCGGATCGCGTCGTCGGTCGCCGTGTCGCACGCGTGCAGCGCGGTGACGACGTCGACCGTTTCAGGCAGTTTCGGCGACGTGATCGAATCGGCGACCGACAGGTTCAGGAACGACATGCCGCCGAACCCGAGCCGCGCGGCAAGCTCGGCCGAGCGCGTGACGAGCTCCTCGCGGGTCTCGATCCCGTACACGTGCGACGCGAACGCCGGCGTGCCGTGCCCCGGCTGCTGCTTGAAGAACAGGTCGTACAGGATGAAGCCGAGATACGACTTGCCGGCGCCGTGATCGACGAGCGTCACGCTGCCACGCTCGGCCTGCACGCCGGCAAGCAGCGGCTCGATGAACTGGAACAGGTGATAGACCTGCTTCAGCTTGCGGCGGCTGTCCTGGTTCAGCTTCCCGTCGCGGGTGAGGATGTGCAGTTCCTTCAGCAGCTCGACGGACTGCTCCGGGCGGATTTCGTGGGTCTTGTTCGACATCGTGATGCGGCGCCGGGCCACGGTCGGTCGACCACGGCCCGGCGGCGGGAATTCGTGAGGAATGGCGACAGTTTACCGAAAATGCGCGGTCAGGCTCGTGCGCCGAGCCGCCAGAGCGACGTGACCTCGGCCTGGCGTGCCGCGTGCAGCGGATCGTCGGCGTCCATCGCCTTCGGGTGCGCGGGACGGATGTCGTCGCGGCCAAGCACGACGAGGCCGGCTTCGTCGATCCATTGCAGCAGCGTGTCGCGCGGCCGCAGGCCGAGATGCTCGGCGAAATCGGACAGGATCAGCCAGCCTTCGCCGCCCGGCTCGAGGTGCGCGGCGAGCCCCGCGAGGAAACCGCGCAGCATGCGGCTGTCCGGATCGTAGACCGCGTATTCGATCGGCGCGCTCGGCCGGGCCGGCACCCACGGCGGGTTGCAGACCACGAGCGGCGCACGGCCGGCCGGAAACAGATCCGCCTCGACGACTTCGACGCGATCCGCGTGACCCAGCCGCTCGACGTTCTCGCGCGCACAGGCGAGCGCGCGCGGATCCTGGTCGGTCGCGACGACACGCTCGACGCCGCGCGACGCCAGCACGGCCGCCAGCACGCCGGTGCCGGCGCCGATATCGAACGCGAGCGACGTCGCCGGCAGCGGCGCGCGCGCGACGAGTTCGACGTATTCGCCGCGCACCGGCGAGAACACGCCGTAGTGCGGGTGAATCGGCGCACCACCGAGCGCCGGGATCGGCACCCCTTTCTTGCGCCAT
This sequence comes from Burkholderia sp. AU15512, assembly GCF_002223325.1. Taxonomy (NCBI): domain Bacteria; kingdom Pseudomonadati; phylum Pseudomonadota; class Betaproteobacteria; order Burkholderiales; family Burkholderiaceae; genus Burkholderia; species Burkholderia sp. AU15512. The sequence continues at coordinate 168,610 of NZ_NKEX01000002.1, read as the reverse complement.
TCGTGCGCGCCGACGAGGCCGAGCAGTTCGCGCAACGACACGACCGACGGCGCGCCGCCGGGCCCGTACGCCTCCTCGCATGCGGCACGCACGTCGGGCGCGCGGCGCAACGGAATCGTGTAGTCGGCATCGAGCGGGATCAGCAGCATGCCGAGCGTGCGGGCGCGCTGCGACTGCGCGAGACGATGCAGGTTGAACGCGTCGACGCCAGCCGCGGCTTTCGCCTTCTTCGGCTTGCGCTCGACACGGCGCGCCATCGCCTGCACGAGCTGGCGCGCATTCTGGAAATCGCCCTGCCAGACGAGCGCGGTGCCCTCGCAGGCGAGACGGTAGGCCGCGTCGGCGGTGAGGCGGTCGTCGGCAGGCACCGCGCGCTTGGGCGGTTGCACGCCGGCTTCGGAGCGCCAGCGCACGGCATGATCGGCGCCGTCGGCGTCGGTCCAGTGGAAAACGGGGAAATCGGTCACGCGAACTCGGTTACGGTTGGCTTCAACGGGCGGCGCGACGGTATGGCGGGCGCCGCGCGGCTCACACCATACCGCGCTTTGCCCGCGCGGCAAAGCGCGGGGGCCGGCCCTTGCCGCGCGCCGCCGGTTTCGCCGGGTTCAGCCGCCCCACCCCGGCATCGCCGGCAGGCGCAACGTGCCGGCATCGTTGAAGTGCACGGTGCCGAGCACGCCGCCCGCGAGCCGGCCGCGCAACGCATACGGCAGCTCGCCGTTCGCGGCCGCGCCGGGCAGGTTCCACGCCTGCCGCGCGGCGGCGAAGGCCGACACGGAAACCGGCACGTCGAGCACGGCCTCGCCGAAGCGCGGCACGGTGCCCGAGCGATCGCTGACGCCGCTCGCGAACGGCGTGCCGTTCAGGTCGAGCGCGACCGAAATGCCGTCGTAGTCGATCGGCGCGTCGTTCGGGTTCTGCACACGCAGCTTCAGGCTGAAACGCATCTCGAGGCCTTGCCCGACGAGCGGGTCGAGCCCGGCGACCGTCACGCGCACCGGGTCGCGCGTCAGCCCCGCGCAGCCGCCGAGCAGGAGCACGGCGGCGAACAGCAGCAGCACGGCGCGCAGCGGCGCGATACGGAACAGGGTGCGTGGCATGGGAGAACCTCCTCGCGGCAATCGGTGAGCTTGTCGTCGCTGCATTGTACCGAGCACGCCCCGGTACGCCGGGTTTCGTAGTTTTCGCAGCCACGCGAGATCGTTAATAGATTAAAACTACGAAAATAACATCCGGACGGAAAGCGCATTAATGCTTCCCAGCATTCAATGAAGCACGGCGAATTCAATAGATGCAATTTCTAAATTTTTCGTTTCCTTTACCTAAAACCATCAAGTATATTTACGCATCCTTCGAGCAAGCCGACAAACCTTGAAGCCGCATGACGGTGATTTTACGGAACGGCGACACGCCTTCCTGCCATCCTGCGACGAGGCCCGGCCAGCCCCGTAGGTCGTCTGTTCAAAGGGGAAAGCACGCCCGCCCAGGGCGTGCGGCTCCGTGTCGTGCGCGCGAAATCAATTCAGTACAACACGCGCCGGCCATTTTGAACCGGCAAGTTAACCGACATCCGGAAATCCAGAGGGGGCAGTAAACCATGATTACCTTCACGTAGTCGGCCGCCGTCTTTTCGAATAATCCGTCATTGGCATTTTCATCGCTGTTGATTAACGGCGAGGGGATTGTCTTTGCCGGCGTTTTCGCAGCACTGAACGATTCTTTCAACAATCGAGGTTTCAGTCATGTCGATCAACATTCGCAAGATGCGTTATCTGCCGATCGTCGCCGCGCTCGCGCTAGCCGGGTGCGGCGGCGACGACGGCGGCGTGGGCTCGGCGTCCGCGCTCAGCTCCGCCGGCGCGCCGCACTCGGGCTCGTCGCCCACCGTCACCGCGCCGCCGAGCGCATCCAATGTCGACAAGAGCGTCTCGCCTGTCGAGTTGCCGGACACGGTGGTACCCGTGAACTACCGGCTGTGGTTCCGCCCGAACGACGCGCTGAACGCGTTCGACGGCCGTGCCGACGTCGAGATCAAGGTGCTGAAGCCGGTCAACAACATCGTGATCGCCGGCCACCGGATCAAGTTCACGAACGGCCGCATCACGCTGCAGCCGGGCAACATCCAGCTGATCGCGACGCCGCAGGACAAGGGCGACTTCTACCAGCTGCGCCCCGTGAGCGGCACGATCTCGCCGGGCAACTATTCGCTGCACATGGAGTGGTCGGGCATCATCAACTTCAAGTCGTATGACGATCCGGTCGCAAAGACCGGCGGCAGCTGCGGCGACGATCCGTATCCGGGCTGCTCGGCCGCGGAAGGCATCTTCCGCGTCGACCTGAAGGGCACCGACGGCAAGACGAGCGGTGCGATCCTCACGCAAGGCGAAACCAACCTGTCGCGCCAGTGGTTCCCCGGCTGGGACGAGCCGGCATTCCGCCCGACCTACGAAGTGACGGCCGAAGTGCCGCAAAGCTGGCGGGTCGTGTCGAACGCGGCCGAGAAGCCGGCGACCAACGTCGGCGGCGGCTACAAGCTCGTGCAGTTCGAGAAGACCCCGCCGATGCCGTCGTACCTGCTGTTCTTCGGCGGCGGCCTGTTCGACACCTACGAGGACGACTTCTCGAGCCCGCTGCCGGGCGGCAAGGGCGGCCTGCACCTGCGCGTGTTCACGCCGCCGGGCATGAGCGACTGGGCGAAGCCGGCGATGGACCGCACCAAGCAGGCGCTCGACTTCTACTACCGCTACACGGGCATCGCGCTGCCGCTGACGAAGTTCGACACGGTGGCCGCGAACGACGCGTTCAAGGAGCAGAAGGACCTGAACTTCGGCGGGATGGAGAACTGGGGATCGATCCTCGAGTTCGCCGACGACATCCTGCCGCAGCCGGGCCAGCCGATGTCGCACTACGGCAACGAGGTGCTGACGCACGAAGTCGCGCACCAGTGGTTCGGCGATCTGGTCACGACCGACTGGTGGGACAACGTGTGGCTCAACGAGTCGTTCGCGACGTTCTTCGAGACGAAGACGACGATCCAGTTCTTCCCCAACGAGTTCAGCTGGCTCGACCAGGTGAAGAACAAGTACCGCGTGATCAATCGTGACATCGGCCCGAACGCGTTCCCGGTCGCACCGAACTTCAACGGCTGGGCGTCGAACGACTTCGTGCTGAGCGCCAGCGCGTTCACGTACGACAAGGGCGGCCACGTGCTGAAGACGCTCGAGAACTATCTCGGCGAACAGACGCTGCGCAAGGGTCTGCAGCAGTACCTGGTCGACTACTCGTTCGGCAACGGTACGCCGAAGCGTCTGTGGGATGCGCTGTCGAAGGAAAGCGGCCAGGCGATCGGCGCGATCGGCGACAGCTACGTCCGCCAGACCGGCGTGCCGCTGATCTCGCTCGACACGCAGTGCGACCTGACGAAGAACCAGACGGTCATCACGCTGAAACAGCAGCCGTTCCCGAACAAGAACGCGTATCCGGGCCTGCAATGGACGGTGCCGATCACGCTCGCGTACGGCCAGGGTCTCGCGAAACGCACGACGCTCGCGCTGAAGGACACGCAGACGCAAACGCGCGTCGACGGCTGCGCGGGCGTGGTCGCCGACCCGAGCGGGCTCGACTACTACGTCGTGAACTACAGCGACGCGGCCTGGAGCGGGCTGCTCACGCAGGTCAACGGCTCGACCGATCCGGTCCTGCTCGCGAACCTGAAGAGCGAGGCCGCACTGCTCGTCGCGAACAACCTCGCACCGGCCTCGCGCTCGACGTCGATCGGCTCGGTCGCTTCGCCGGCCGCGATGAAGCTGCGCCAGACGCCGACCTTCGGCGGCCTCGAGCCGGTGACGAAGGAACGCCCGGCACTGCACTACCAGGGCATCTTCAAGCCGCGCAAGGTAGTGACGCAGTAACGGTGCGCCTCCGGCCGGCGCCGCGCAGTTTGCGGCTGCCGGCCGGCGTGCCGGTTTCTCCGACCTTTGACGGGCCTCGCTTGCGAGGCCCTTTTTTCTTTCGGCACGGGCGCTCGGCCGCCGTCATGCCCACGCGGCGTCCCATGCCGGCTGCGCGAACCACGTCGCGAGAAACGCAACGAGCCGCGACGCGCGCGCGGTGCCTCGCGCCTGCTGGCGCAATACGTGGATCGTCGCCGGCTCGGGCGCGGCCGCGAACTCCGGCAGCACCGCGCGCAAGCGTCCGTCGCGCAGAGCATCGCCCGCGAGCCAGGTCGGCAGGTGCGCGAGGCCGAGCCCGTCGATCGCGGCTTCGAGCAACGCTTCCGAATGATTGCTGCGAAACCGCGGCTGCGCCGGCACGTGGCGGCGCTCGCCGAAGCGCCATGCGCCCGGCGGCGGCGCGCCGTGCCAGGCGAGGCAGTCGTGACCGGCGAGCGCGTCGGGCGACTCGGGCTCGCCGCGCCGCGCGAGATACGCCGCGCTCGCGCACAGCACGCGCCGCTGCGGCGCGAGCACGGTCGCGACGAAGCGCGTGTCCTCGAGCGGGCCGATGCGCACCGCGAGGTCGACGTCGGAGCCGAGCCGCGCGCCTTGCAGGTCGATCATGCTGTCGGTCAGCACCAGGTCGACCTGCAGCGCCGGATGACGCTGCATGAAGGCAGCCAGCGCGGCCATCAGGTGCCGGCGGCCGAACGGCGCCGGACAGTCGACGCGCAGCAGCCCGCTCGGCTCGTCGTGCTGGCTGTGCAGGTCTTCCTGCAGGCCGCGCAGCTCGGCCAGCATCCGCGTCGCGCGCCCGTACAGCAACTGCCCGGCCTCGGTCGGCCGCAGCGCATGCGTGGTGCGATGCAGGAGGCGGATGCCGAGCTGCGTCTCGAGCCGGTCGATGCGCCGCGTGACCGACGACGCGGCGACACCCAGCCGGCGCGCGGCCGCCGAGAAGCTCTGCTGGTCGACCACGTCGACGAACAGCGCCAGATGCGGGGAAAGAAAGTCGTCCATTCGGTGCCTTCGGGGTTGGCTATGCGTTTAACGCAAAGCAATCATCCGCCTTTGCGCGTTTCCACGTCAAACCGGGCCGACTAGACTGCATGCATCCTTTCCACTCGCTGCACGCACCGCCCCATCGGGCCGCGCGACAGCCATCCGCCACGGAGATCATCATGCGCAGTATCCGCTTCGACGCCCCCGCCGCCGACATCGAGTCGCTCGACGCGCGCGTCCGGGAAATCGACCCGCCCGTCCCGGCCGACGGCCAGATGCTGATCGAGGTGCGCGCGGCCGGCGTGAACCCGAGCGACGTGAAGGCCGCGCTCGGCCGCATGCCGCACGCGGTGTGGCCGCGCACGCCCGGGCGCGACTGGGCCGGCATCGTGCGCAGCGGCCCGGACGGCTGGATCGGCGCGCCGGTGTGGGGCTCGGGCGGCGATCTCGGCGTGCATCGCGACGGCTCGCACGCGGAATGGCTCGTGCTCGACGCGGCCCTGGTGCGCCGCAAGCCCGCCGTGCTGACGCTCGACGAAGCGGCCGGCGTCGGCGTGCCGTTCGTCACCGCGTACGAAGGCTTGCGCCGCGCCGGCATGCCGACGGCCGGCGACGTCGTGCTCGTGTTCGGTGCGAACGGGAAGGTCGGCCAGGCGGCGATCCAGCTCGCGAGCGCGCACGGCGCGACCGTGATCGGCGTCGAGCGCAGCGCCGGCGGCTATCGCGGCCACGCATCGAGCGACGTGCACATGATCGACGCGTCGAAAGAACCAGTGGCCGACGCGGTACGCGCGGCAACCGGCGGCCACGGCGCGGACATCGTCTACAACACGGTGGGCAGCCCGTACTTCGAAGCGGCGAACGCATCGATGGCGATCGGCGCGCGGCAGATCTTCATCTCGACGATCGACCGCAGCGTGCCGTTCGACATCTTCGCGTTCTATCGCGGCCAGCACACGTTCGTGGGCGTCGATTCACTGCAGCTCGGCGGCGCCACGGTCGCGCAGATCCTCGACACGCTCGCGCCCGGCTTCGGCAACGGCACGCTGCGCCCGTTCCCGATCGGCGACGACTACGTATACCCGCTCGAGCACGCACACGACGCGTATCGCGCGGTGCTGGCCGGTGCGCGCGAGCGCGTCATCCTCAAGCCCTGACGCCGGACCACACGGGAGACTGCCATGATGGATTACGTGACTTCGCTCGCGGTGGGCCTCGGCGTCGGCGTGGTGTACGCGCTGCTGCACGTGCGCTCGCCCGCCCCGCCGCTCGTCGCGCTCGTGGGCCTGCTCGGGATGGTGATCGGCGAACGCGCGATCGCGCTGCTGCGCTGACGTGTCGATGCGGCGCCGGTGGCGCTAGCGGTCGTTGCGCCGGCGGAACGCCCACCACGCGGCGAGCGCCGTGAAACCCGCGACGAGCAGCACCATCAGCCAGAAGCCGTGCTTGTTCTCCGAGAACGGCACGCCGCCGACGTTCATCCCGAAGAAGCCGGCGACGATGTTGATCGGCAGCGCGATCACGGTCACGAGCGTCAGCGTGAACAGCGTCCGGTTGTTCTGCTCGTCGAGACGCGAACCGATCTCTTCCTGCAACAGCTTGATCCGCTCGTTGAGCCCGGCCAGATCGGCCAGCACCAGCGAGAACTCTTCGGTGGATTCGCGCAGCTCCTGCACGTCTTCCAGATGCAGCCACGCGGGCGGCTTCGCGAGCAGCCGGAAGATCGACCCGGGCTCGGGCGCGAGCATGCGCTGCAGGCGCGTCAGCGTGCGGCGCATCGCGCCGAGCTCGATGCGGCTCGACGTGAGCCGCTGCGACAGGAAGCGATCCTCGATGCGGTCGACGTCGACGCTCGTGCGCCGCATGATCTGGATCAGCAGGTCGGCCTGGTCGCGCAGCAGGTGCACGAGCAGTTCCGCGGGCGACCTGAACTGCTCGCCGTCGCGCACGCATGCGCGCAGCGTGTCGACCGAGCGCAGCGGCTTGAGCCGCGCGGTGACCATGATGCGCCGCTCGACGTGGACGAACAGCGTCGCGATCTCCGACGGCGTCAGTTCGAGGTTGAACATCACGTCGTTGACGATCGCGCGCAGCGCGCTGTCTTCCTGCTCGATGCGCGTCGAGCGCGAGCCTTCGTGGAGGAATTCGAAGAAGCTGTCGGGCAGCCCGAGATGCGTGCGCATCCAGCGCTCGCTCGCGCCGTGCGCGAGATTGAAGTGCAGCCAGACGAAATCGTCCGACGCGGCATCGTGCTCGCGGCACGTGCGCAGCCACCCGGCCGCCGCGTCCGCATCGAGCGTCGCGCCGGAGCCGCCGGGAACGAAGCGGAATCCGCACACCATGCCGGACGTATCGGCGCCGTAAGTCTGAACGATCAGGTCCATCGTGTCGAAGGTCGTGCGGCGCGCCGCGCAAAGCGGATCTCGCGCCCGCGCCGGAAAAGGAAAGGAGACGTATGCCCGACGGGCATGACGCGCCGGTGACAGCGTCACGCCGCATCATACCGCCCGGTTCCGCGGCCCCCAAAAGCAACGCGCCGCCCAACGGGCGGCGCAGGTGCGGCGAGTCGACACGCGCGGGACGCGTTACTGCCGCGTCTCCGACTGCGCGGCGCTCGGGCACGCGGGGTCCTTGCCCCAGTGGCCATCGCAGACGCGCCAGCGGCACAGTTGATCCTCGAAGAAACCGCGCTCCGAACACTCCTTCACGCGCGACGCCAGCGAGCCGGTCGTCGCGGCCGTCTTGGTCGGCACGGCCTGCGCCTTCTGCGCGGCGAGCTTCTTGTCGGCCGGCTTCGTGCGCGCGACGAGCGCCGCGAGCAGGTCCGCATCCGGATCGTCCTTGCCGGCAGCCTTCGCGGTACGGGCCGGCGTCGCGTCGCGATGCTTCTTCGCCTGCGCGAGCTCGGCCTGCTGTTCCTTGTGACGCTTGCGGGCCTCGGCTTTCGTGTCGGCCTTCGTATCGGTCTTGCCGTGCGCGGCGACTTTCGCGCCCTTCGCGGCGTCGGCCTTGGCGGTTTTGGTCGTCGCGGCGGCGGCGGCGGCGGCCGCACCGGCCGTGGCCGCACCCGACGCGTCGTCGGCGCCGTTGGCGAGCGCACGCGACAGGCGGCTGTTGTCCGCGGCGGGCGCGGACGATGCGGATGCAACGGTTCGGGAAGCCGCGTCGTCGTTGACGATCGTGGCGGGCTGCGCGGCGGATGCGGCGGACGCGGCATTCTGCGCGACCTGCACGGCGGCATCGCTGGCCGCCGCGGCCTTCGCCGGCGCGGCTGCCGGCGCAGCCTCGGCCGTGACGGCGGGGGCCTGCCCGCCCGCATGCTGCATGCGCCATGCGCCCCAGCCACCGACGGCGACCACCAGGGCCACGACGGCGGCGATCGGCGCCTTCAGCGAACGGCGCGGCGGCTCGGCCGGCGGCGTGACACGTCCTTCCAGATTCGCGAGAATGCGCGACTGCTGAGCTCCGTCGCCTGCCGGTTTGGTATCGGACAGCAGGCTGGGCGGAGATTTCGAATTTGAATTTTCCGGCGCACTCATTCAGCGTCTCATTGAATCCTGGTTTAATTCACCGCGATAATATAGCCCGGCCTCTCGAAGCAGCCTGATTCTAAGAGCAAGCATTGCAAAACACAATCAATTCCAATTTCCGGGGATTTCTTTGATTGCCGTCGCACTCGTCGCCTATTTCGCCCTTGCCGTCGCGGTCGCGGCACTGTTGCTTTTACCGGGTATCCGCGCGACCGTATTCGAATCCGTCGCCCAGTTTCACGGCCGTCTAACGCGCCGCGCGAACGATCGCGCCTCGCGTACGCGAAGTCAGATTGTTAAATCGGCAAGCGCTACGCGCGGTGCTTTAAACGACGTGCAAAATTTACTGATTCGCCGGCGCTTGATGATTATGGTATCGGCAGGTATTCTTGCGACGCCGCCATTGGTCGCCATTGCGTTACGCGGCCGGCAATTGTTCCAGTACGACGACACGGCGCGCGTGCCCGACGAGAAGATCGCCGCGCTGCTGCAGGGCGAACAGCTCGTGCCGCCCCCGCCGCTGCCGCCGGAAGTCTTCGCCACCAAGGAAGTCGAACAGGTACGCCCGGCGCTGAAGGATGCGAGCCGCGACTGGAACCTGCTGGACCCGGATTTCCGTACGCGTTTGCTGCTGGTCTACAAGATCATGCACGAACAATATGGTTATGAAATGGCGTTGCTGGAAGGTTACCGGAGCCCGGAACGGCAGAACCGGCTGGCGCAGATGGGCACCAACGTGACCAATGCGGCCGCCTTCCAGAGTTATCACCAATTCGGGCTGGCGGCCGACAATGCATTCCTGCGTGACGGCAAGCTGGTCATCTCCGAGAAAGATCCGTGGGCGATGCGCGGCTACCAGTTGTATGGCCAGGTCGCCGAACAGGTTGGCCTGACCTGGGGGGGCCGCTGGAAAATGATGGATCTCGGGCACGTGGAATACCATAAACCCGGTTTTAAACTGGGACGCGGCAGCTAGCCAGGGCTGCCGGACAGGAAATAATGAGGGCGGCATGGGGCTTTTTAATATCCCGGCAGGAAACGATATGGGCGGCGCAAAAAATCATGCATTCCGGTGCGCGATTTTTTCCGGCCGCCGCTTCCGTTTTAAATCTCACAGCGTCCTTTCGTTAATGCGCGCGCCTTCTCCGATGCCGCGGGCGCATTGATGCCAGCCCCCTTCATCCCGTTTGACAGCATGGCGACACATCGCGGCGCCACCCTTGCCGCTCGGCGCGCCTGCGTCGCCTCATCGAATCGCACCGGAACCTGAACGTCCTATGCAACGCATCCTCAACGTGCTGACTCATCCGCGTACGCTCTCGATCGTCGGGATCGTCGCGCTAGCGGCCATCCTCTTCATCGTCGCCGACATGCTGCAGCTGCCGCTCCTGTGGGCGGCGATCGCCTTCGCGGCGATCCTCGCGCTGTGGCTCGTCGTCGCGCTGTGGCGCCGCTGGCGCGTGAAGCGCGCGAACCAGCAGCTCGGCCAGGTGCTGGAAGAGCAGGCGGAAACCGGCAAGATCGCCGCGCCCGCCGCCGCCGCGCTCGCCCCCGACGCGAAGACGGCCGACCTCGACGTGCTGCGCACGCGCCTGTCGGATGCGGTGAAGACGATCAAGACGTCGAAGATCGGCCAGGTGTCGGGCGGCTCCGCGCTGTACGAACTGCCGTGGTACATCGTGATCGGCAACCCGGCCGCGGGCAAGAGCAGCGCCGTGCTCAATTCCGGCCTGCAGTTCCCGTTCGCGGACAAGAACAGCGCCGTGATCCACGGCATCGGCGGTACGCGTAACTGCGACTGGTTCTTCACGACCGAGGGGATCCTGCTCGATACGGCCGGCCGCTATTCGGTGCACGAAGAAGACCGCAGCGAGTGGCTCGGCTTCCTCGGCCTGCTCAAGCGCTACCGCCCGAAGGCGCCGATCAACGGCATCATCGTCACCGCGAGCATCGCCGAACTCACCGGCAACCGCCCCGAATTCGCGATCAACCTCGCGAAAAACCTCCGCCAGCGCGTTCAGGAGCTGACGGAGAAGCTCGAAGTGTTCGCGCCGGTCTACGTGATGTTCACGAAGGCCGACCTGATCACCGGCTTCACCGAATTCTTCAGCAGCAGCGACAAGCACGAGTACGACCGCGTGTGGGGCGCCACCCTGCCCTACGAACCCGACGACAAGCGTGACGTCGTCGCGCAGTTCGACACGCACTTCGAGGAACTCTACGAAGGGCTGAAGGAGATCAGCGTCGCGCAGCTGTCGCTGTCGCGCGGCAACCAGCTGTCGCCGGGCCAGCTGAGCTTCCCGCTCGAATTCTCGACGATCAAGCCGTCGCTGCGCGCGTTCCTCGCGACGCTGTTCGAGAACAACCCGTTCCAGTACAAGCCGATCTTCCGCGGCTTCTACTTCACCAGCGCGCTGCAGGAAGGCGAAACCAACAGCGCGGCCGCGCAGCGCATCGCGCATCGCTTCGGCCTCGACGGCGCCGCGCTGCCGAAGCCGCACAGCGCGTTCTCGAAGAACGGCTTCTTCCTGCGCGACCTGTTCTCGAAGGTGATCTTCGCGGACCGCCAGACGGTGCGGCAGTTCGCGAGCCCGACCAAGACGCGGCTGCGCTACGCGACCTTCTTCGGCTTCGTCGCGGCGCTCGCGCTCGCGCTGGGCGGCTGGACCTGGTCGACGATCGGCAACCAGCAGCTCGTCGCGAACGTGCAGGCCGACCTCGACAACGTCACGCGCCTGCAGCAGGGCCGCAACGACCTGCAGTCGCGCCTGCAGGCGATGGACATCCTCGAGGACCGGATCGAGCAACTCGAGCAGTTCCGCCGCGACAAGCCGATTTCGGTGTCGCTCGGCCTGTACCAGGGCGACCGTCTCGAGCAGCACCTGCTGACCGAGTACTACAACGGCGTGCGGCAGATCCTGCTGGCCCCGGTGTCGCAGAACCTCGCGTCGTTCATGAAGGACGTGAACGCGCACCCCGAACAGCTCGTGCCGATGACGCGCCCGCCCGAATCGGGCGCCGTGCAGGGCGGCACGATGCCGGTCTCGACGAACGCGGCGGGCGCCGCGCCGCAGGCCGGTGCCGCACTGGCCGCGTCTGGCGCCGCGCCGGCCGCAGCGCAGCAGCCGGCCGCACCGCAGGGCGGCCTCTACAGCGATGCGTCGCCGACCAACGTGCAGGACGCATACAACGCGCTCAAGACGTACCTGATGCTGTCCGACAAGCGTCACGTCGAGCAGGCGCACCTGACCGACCAGCTCGCCCGCTTCTGGCGCGGCTGGCTCGAGACGAATCGCGGCAACATGCCGCGTGACGAGATGATCAAGAGCGCGGAACGCATGATCTCGTTCTACCTGGCCCGCGTGAACGACGACAACTGGCCGATGATCGACGCGAACCTCGCGCTCGTCGACCAGACCCGCGAGAACCTGCGCCACGTCGTGCGCGGGATGCCGGCCCGCCAGCGCGTCTATGAGGAAATCAAGGCACGCGCGTCGACCCGCTTCGCGCCGATGACCATCGCGCGCATCGTCGGCGACGGCAACCAGGGGCTCGTGGCCGGCAGCTACGCGATTCCGGGCACGTTCACGCGCGAAGCGTGGTTCGACTACGTGCAGCCGGCGATCCGCGACGCGGCGACCAAGGAACTGCAGGCGAAGGACTGGGTGCTGAACACGTCGACGCAGGACGACCTGACGCTCGAGGGCAGCCCCGAGCAGATCCAGAAGACGCTGGTCGGCATGTACAAGACCGAGTACGCGCAGCACTGGCAGAAGTTCATGCAGGGCATCGCGGTGCAGGGCTTCAGCAGCTTCGGCCAGGCCGTCGACGGGATGAACCGCCTCGGCGACCCGCAGGATTCGCCGATCCGCAAGATCCTCGAGACCGCGTACGACCAGACCTCGTGGGACAACCCGTCGCTCGCGAACGTGACGATCAAGAAGGCACAGACGGGCGTCGTGAACTGGGTCAAGCAACTGTTCTCGCGCTCGCCGGCCGGCCAGGTGGCGGCCGCCAACATCGACATCAACGGCAATCCGGCCGAGGTGCCGATGGGTCCGATCGGCCAGGAGTTCATCGGGCTCGCGCGGATCGTCGCGTTGCATGACGGCACGTCGATGCTCAAGGGCTACATGGAATCGCTGTCGAAGGTCCGCACGCGCTTCAACGTGATCAAGAACCAGGGCGACCCGGGCCCGGGCGCACGCCAGCTGATGCAGCAGACGCTCGACGGCAACGGTTCGGAACTCGCCGATTCGCTAAAGCTCGTCGACGAGCAGATGCTGACGGGCCTCACCGATTCGCAACGCAAGTCGCTGCGTCCGCTGCTGGTGCGGCCGCTGATGCAGGCGTTCGCGGTCGTGATCCAGCCGGCCAGCGCCGAAGTCAACAAGGTGTGGAACGCGCAGGTCTACCAGCCGTTCCAGAACTCGCTCGCGACGAAGTACCCGTTCGCGGCGAGCGCGAAGGTCGAGGCCGGCGCCGGTGAAATCGCGCAGGTGTTCGGTCCGGACGGTTCGATCGCGAAGTTCGTCGGCACGACGCTCGGGCCGCTCGCGGTGCGCCGCGGCGACACCCTCGCCGCCCGCACGTGGGGCGACATGGGCATCGGCCTCACGCCGGACTTCACGAACGGCTTCGCACGCTGGGTCGCGCCGCTCGCCGGCGGTGCGGCCGGCAGCGCCGCCGCGTCGTCCGAGCCGCAGACCGTGTTCCAGATCCTGCCACAGCCGAGCACGGGCACGACGGAATACACGATCGCGATCGACGGCCAGCAGCTGCGCTACCGCAACACGCCGCCGCAGTGGACCAACTTCGTGTGGCCGAACCCGCAGGGCTCGCCGGGCGCGACGCTGTCCGCGACGACCTTCGACGGCCGCACGGTGCAGCTCGTCAACGAGCCGGGCCGCTACGGTCTCGAGAAACTGATCAACTCGGCGCAGCGCAAACGCCGTCCGGACGGCACCTTCGACCTGACGTGGGCGCAAGGCAGCGTGAACGTGTCGGTGACGATGCGCATCATCAGCACGTCGCAACCGTCCGGCGGCGGCGGTGACCAGCCGCAGCAGCAGAGCCTGCGTGGCCTGCAGCTGCCGTCGTCGGTCGCCGACGCGAGCGCGGGCGCCGCGCAGAACGCAACCCAGACCGCCGGCACGGGCACGCCGGCCGCAGCGCCGGCCGTCGCGGCCGCCAACGCAACGCATGCCCAGGGGGCGCAATGACGCAAACCGTACAGGCGCAGATCGCCTACTTCGGCAAGATTCCGTCGCGCGGCGACTTCGTGAAGAGCCCGCACAACCCGCAGTTGCTGCAGACGCTCGACCGCTGGATCGCGCAGGCGCTCGAGCTGCTCGCGGAAGATCCGCGCTGGAAGCTCGTCTACGAGGATGCGAAGCCGATGCATTTCGCGTTCCTCGGCTCGCGCAGCAAGCTCGCGATCGCGGGCCACATGGTCGCGAGCCACGACGTGTCGATGCGCCGCTTCCCGTTCCTCGGCGCGACCGCGCTCGAGGTCGACCGGCCGCTCGCGTTCCTCGCGCGCAGCCCGCTCGCGTTCGCGCGGCTGTGGTCGCGCGTCGCCACGCAGATCCCGCCGCTGCTCGGCAAGGACGAGCCGCCCGGCGCGCTGCAGGCGCTCGGCGACACGCAGGTGCCGATCGACATCGGCGGCCCCGGCACGTCGCATGACGGCACCTTCAACGATTTCGTCGAGCACCAGACGCTGCACGGCCTCCAGGAGATGCTGCTGGAAAGCGGTCATCCGGTGCGGCTGCGCGGCGCGATGCTCGCGCTCGGCTCGCTGCTACGGCCAGTGATGCAGAGCGGCTCGTCGCACATCGAGCGCGGCCTCACGCTGCCGCTGCCGGTCGATCCGTTCTACCGCAGCCTCGTCGCCGCGTTCTGGCTCGAACTGATCGCACCGTTCGTCGCGCAGGCCGACTTCGAGCTCGCGATCTTCATCGGCACGATCGCCGAGCGCGAACGGCTCATCATCGGCTTCAACGGCGCGTCGGCGAAGACGCTGCTGAGCGTCGTCGACCCGCAGACCTACGCCGCCCACAACATCGACATCGACGATCCCGAGTGGATCGACGCCCATGCGCAAAACGATCACCAGATCAGCAAGCTCGTCAGCTACCTCGACCAACCGCAACTCTCGCTGCGTGTCGCCATCGACGCGTTCCGCGAAGCGTTCATCGGAGGCTGACGGGATGCATTGCACGATTCATGCCCGGCGCACGCGCTTTTCGGCCGCGCGCTCGCCCGCCGTCGCCGCCCTCCTCGCTGCCGGGCTCTTCGCCAGCGGCGCGGCCCTCGCGCAGAACACCGGCGCGACCGTCACACCGGTCGGCAACGGCACGGTCGCGACCACCGCGCTGTCCGCGAACCCCGGCGCCGCGCCGGGGACGGCGTCCGGCGCCGTCGTGCACGGCACGGCCGGCACCGCGAACACCGTCACGCCGCCGCCCGCGACCGCGACGCCCGGCCAGGTGGTCGTCGGCGGCAAGGTGCCCGACGAGGCGACCAAGGCCGCCGTGCTGCAGAAGCTGCGCGATACCTACGGCGCGACGAACGTCGTCGACCAGATCGAGGTGGGGGACGTCGCAACACCGCCGAACTGGAGCGCGAACGTGCAGAAGCTGCTCGGCACGCAGCTCAAGCAGATCAGCAAGGGGCAGCTGAAGATCAACGGCACGCAGATCGAGATGAAGGGCGAGGTGCACAACGAGGCACAACGCCAGCAGCTCGCGAGCGACATGGCGAACACGCTGAACCCGACGTATACGATCAAGAACGGGCTGCGCGTGTCGGCGTCCGAACAGGGCGTGCTCGACCAGACGCTTGCCAACCGGACGATCGAGTTCGAGACGGGCAGCGCGACGCTCACGCCGCAGGGCAAGCTGATCCTCGACCAGATGGCGGCGGCACTTGCGAAGATGCCGAACCGCACGGTCGACATCATCGGCCACACCGACAACTCGGGGAACCGCACGTCGAACATCGCGCTGAGCCAGGCGCGCGCGGATTCGGTGAAGGGCTACCTGATCACGAAGAGCATTCCGCCGCAGCAGATGACGACGACGGGCGTCGGGCCGGATCAGCCGATCGCGCCGAACGATACGGCGGATGGGCGGGCACGGAATCGGCGGATCGAGTTTCGGGTGGGGCAGTAGGCGGAGGGCGTTGCCGCCTCGCGGGGCGGTGTTCGCATCGCTTCGTTGGATGCGGGTCGCGCGGGGCTGTCGGCATGCAGGCCCTCTAAACCCTCGCTGGCGGCTGTCGAATCGTGACCGGCCGCCAGCCTCGCTGTTTCAATCGTCCATCAACGTGACCGGCTTCCCGTGAACGCGCTCCAGCCGACGGGGTGTGACAATCATCAACAGGATGCCCTTGACGGCAAGGCCCGCGAAGAACAGCGAGCACGGGGTCAGCAACACCGTCGAAAACAACAACAAATCCGCTGACGCCGGCAAAGGTGCCCGTATCCTCACAGCCAGGAACACGGCCGGCGCGGCGAACAGGACGAGCCCCTGAGCGATCCGGGCAATCGGGCCGCGATGGTTCGACAACGTGCTCAACTGCTGCATTGCCGACGGGCTGTACTGAATCTCGCTGCCTGCGTCTCTGAAGGCCTGCACGATGAACTCGGGCTTCCCGAGAACGGCGGATACCTGGCGGGCCGTCACGACCACCCAGAGAAGGGTTCCCGTCACGGCCACTGCGATGCATACGGCGCGAAGCGTCGACGGCATCGGCGCGGATGACACATAAAACATCCACGAGATACCCGCGATCCACACGTAGATCGACGCGTTTGCGAGAACCGCAGCCACGCCGTATAGCCACAGGCGCCCGCGCCCGTCGTCGACTCGCCATGCAGCGGCCTGGCCGATGCTGGTGGCCAGCGCCACACCAGCGGCGATCTTCCACGGCAGCGAATCGTCGAGAAACAGCGGCGATCCGATCATAACCGCACATCCGATCAGGAATGCGCCGGCGAGCAGATTCGCTTTGAAGATTGCGAGATATCGATCGTGGATGGTGCAGGTTCCGTCGTTTCCATTGGCGGTATTGAGTCAAATGCCGTCACGTATTTTCAGGCTGTGGCGGTGCCACGGGAATCTGAGCGTTGCGAAGCGGACGCTGCTGCATGCGGGGCGATATGTGGCCGGTACGACCAGCAACGAATTACAGGTCATTGCGCGAGGATGATTCTCTTGCCGGTTCGCCGCTCAAGCTTCAACGGCAAATACACACGAAAGAATAGCTGCCGCACATAAAAATTCCCGACAAGTGACAGCGTCATTGGAAACGCAAGAAGCGAAAAAACGATACACAACACGTGGGGACCGATGTTCTCGTCAAAAACATGATTCACATTCCCCCCTAACGCAGCTGCGAGCGGCGTCAAATACGCAACCACCGACAACACCCCCGGTTTCAATGGATTTCTTGCTGTCAAACCATCGATATACCCACCACAAGAATGACGCAGGACCAGGTTTTTTCCATTGTCGTGATAAATCGTCTGCACGACTGACTCTATCTTTGCCGCACGACGAAAGTCCGAAAGAACCAAGAAGGCATGACGCGCGATAAGCGCGAAACAAGCCGCTATTACCGAAACCTTCAATACGAGCGGAATCGGGATGGACAGCAAATAAAACAGCCAGAGCAATGCAATCATCAAAAACGGGAACAGCATCAGCATTGAGACAATGCCTTCCACCCAGAGCCTACGTGGCCGTCGGTTCATCACATAGTGCAAAATCATTACAGTCGACACGAAGAGCTGAACGGCCAGCACTAACTTCCACAACGAGGCCGCGACCACCCCAAATTGTGAAAACACGAAATACCCGCCGGCCACGAGCGAACTCACCACCAGCTCAAGAACCGCCAATTTTCCGTGAAAATCTATCGGTGAAGCATCATCAAGGTCAATTGTCATTATTTACGGTTCAAAAAGCTGGCAACCCTCGGTTTCAGATGATCGACGCTCATGATCCAAGAATGACCTTCTTCCCGGTTTTTCGCTCTAGCTTGATAGCGATATAAATATGAAAATAAGCAAATCTCACAAAGAATTTCATCATGAGCCAGCAAGTGATAGGAAGCCCTATCGCCGACAAGATAATAAACATCCCATGCGGCCCACCATTCCCTTCAAAAAGCCGGGCTGACAACATAGAATATCCGATAAGAATCGGACCGACCACCGAGACCAGCCAATATGGGACTGCGATCGATTTTCCCGGCCCGTCCAGCTTTCCAATAACAGAATCAGACTCGTCTGGATACACAATACGATCACTTTCGTTCTTGAAAAGCCGCTCAAGCAATCCAAGCCGATCATTTTCCCGAGCAAAAGCAGCCCATGAGAGCCAGGCCCAAGTTGCCGTCACCGCCAAGCACATCAAAAGTGCAATCGAGCGAATTGCAACTGACATCGGCGCAAAACAAAAATAAAACAACCAGTACGAACCGAGCAGCATCCATGTCGGGATAAATCCGACACACACTGCAACCCCCTCCCAAATCAGCCGCCTCGATTGCCGATTCAGAAAATAATGCACATACAAAAACAGGGGACACCCGATCTCCAGCACCAAGGCAATGACCCAGGGTAGCCTAGACGACCAAAAGCCGTTGAATGCATGCCAATATATGATTATAGGGATGATTCCAATTACCAATCCGATTTTGGCGGCCAACGGATGATCATCAATCCGGGTTCTGTTGCCTTTCCTCTTATCGCCTGAGCCGCGCATCACATCAGGTTTCATGGCGTCACTCCGAGGAAGCAGAAAGTCTATATTTATGGAGCAAGTATGACTTTCTTACCGGTCTGTCGTTCGAGTTTCCAAGCAAGATACACATGAAAAAAGAAAATTCGCGCAATCATTTTAGCGAACAACCAGCACGTAGCCGGAAGCGCAAAAACGGATAGAAAAATAAGTGGAACGTGCAGGGTGCTATTGCCGGTACCCATATGTATCGTCGATATCGCAAATCCCCCACCGATAGGACCTAATATCGAAACAACCCACATCGGCATGATCCAGGAGCGGCCTGGCCCCTCAAGCTCAGAGACTTCCGCATCAGAAGCTCCTGCCGGATAAATGATCCTGTCGCCCCTTACCATGTAGAGTTTTTTAGTCAAATCAAATCGGACAGTCGCACGCCGATAACTCCACCATGAAAGCACTACCCACCAAGCAACAATCAGAGTACAGGTCGAAAAACCGAGATATCGCAACCAAGTTGGCAGAGGAGCAAATCCAAAATAGAAAAAACACCATGACCCGAACATCAACCACATCGGCCCGAACATGCCGATGCACGTCGCAACGCCTGCCCAAACGAGTCGCTTCGATTGGCGATTGAAAATATAATTTGCAATCAGTACCAGCGAGGAAATAACCAGAACAGTAAGTGCAATCCTCCACGGCTGAAATGGCGATCCGCTGTCTCCAAACATGATCCAATAGATACCAACAGGACCAATGCCGATCACCAGACCTAACATCGCCGTTTTAAGATTATCGTCAATTCTCGTTCTTTCCACACCATCCCCACTGAGTCAAACTTCCCTTGCATCCTAATTCATGACGTCACTGCGCCGGAAATATTACCCACGACGATTCGGAGTATGAACTCCCATAATCAGCAGGAATTTGCTGCTCCAGCAGCTTTCCGGCTTCGCGAATGAGATTCGATACGTATTCGTTAAATTTCTCCATAGTCGCACCAGCCTCCCGGATCACCGACGCCAACCCTTCGGCCACGCCAAAATGGTTAAATGCCATGGCGACACCTATGCCGAATACCCATGTGACTGCCAACAACCCAAGGGCAATGACCGTAACCGGAAGGGCGATCGCCGTCCCACTTGCGACGAAAGCCAAGACTAGGGCGTATGCAATCGTTGCAAATATCGTCGTAAATATTGCCTGCAGCCCATCGGATATCAGTATTGCCAGCAAGTCCACTATGTCCTTATGCGCCGGACTGCCAACTGGCTCGAACCAGTAATCGTGAGCCCAGGCCATCGTATCTACTGCGAGGGCAAAATAGAACATCCGGCCGGTTAGCGTCTTGATACTCAATCCTCCTTTTACGCTTTCCCACGAAGCTCGAAACGGCGCGGTCAGAGAGCCCGTACCCGCAGCCAACGTCATGACACGCATGTCATTAGCTCGTGCCTGATAAGTAGCCAGGAGCCAGCCGAAGAGCTTGCGCTCCTTCGCGGACGTCGAAAACAGCAGACTAAATTCACCGGCCGAATTTCTATGCATCAGGAACTCGCGGTTCCAGAACTCCCTAAGCGGTCCATTCGGACCGAATGCATCCCATGCGTATCCGAATCCGGCCGATCCGGTGACCATTCCGATAAGAAAGTTCCGCGAGATCGTCCCCGTAGGATCCCATTTGAACACTCGGGTACCACTCTTAAAAAACGCAGTAAGCTCCTCTGGAACCTCTGAACCGCTGGTCTGCGTGACCTTAAATGCATGGATAGCCGGCAACCCTCCCCTGGGCTTGGTCGCTCTTGCTTCTGAACGCGGAACCGGTGCAGATGCGAATTGAGTCCTGCCTTCCGCCACGGCCGCATTTTTCAGCCCCGATCGCCCCGCTCGGGAGTGATCGAGGGCTGGCACGGGTTGCTGACCAGCGGTAGACGCGCTACCAAGCCGCTCCAGGTCATTCGCTAGCGTCTGACCAGACTGACTGTTGTGCAAGACGATCAACAAGGGCGCCGGCTTGTCCTTCGGGTCGTCAGTGCAACCCTTTGTACAGTCCATCTTGGCAATTGGATAGCACCCCAGTACCTTTTGGCCCTGCTTGAGAATCAGGCTCCCCTCGAAATTACGGCCGATCCAGATGTGACACGACTCCCCGTCCTTGAACGTCGTCTCACCGGTATTCACCTTTCGCTTCGTGTCATAAAAGCGCCCAGTCGGTCGATCGGGATGCGTCGTCGTGACGGTATACGTCGCGCCAGCATGAAGCTTGATGTCGAACACCACGTCCCGATGCTTGCGCAACAGCACCGTCAGATCCGTCTCGGCTCGGCAGCTCACTGCCTCCCCCGGCAAATCAATACAAACATTATGCTGAACAAGCGGCCTGCCCATTTCACTCTCCCGTCCGTTTGACCTGGCTGGCCACGAACTCGTCAAAATCGATGTTCTTCAATTCCGCCCGGCCTTCCGCGTCGAGCGCGACGCTATGTTCGGTCCCGTCCTCGGTCGCGAACTTGATCGGTTCCCCGTGCGGCACGTTGCCGTCGGCGTCGACATAGCGAATCCGCATGTCCGCCTTGCGGCCCTCGGCCTTGAACGTCTTGTGCATGCTCGTCGGCCCGCTGAATGCATGCTGCCCGCCCTTCACGTCGATCTGGCCCGGTGCGTGGATCTCGATGTTGCCGTCCTTGATCCGGACATACGCGCCGCCCGCCGTCAGCAGGATCTCCTGCTTCGCGACGCCTTCGATCGATGCCGTCGCCGATAACACCTTGATCGCCTTCTGCGCAATCATCTCGACGTTGTCGCTGTGTGCCTGAATCTCGACCGGCCCCTTGCCGGCGAAGAGCTTCATGCCCGCGTTCTGCACGAACAGGCTGAGCTTGTCCTTGACGCTCGCCACCAGCGACTTGCCGCTCGCGAGATGCGTGCTTTGACCGCTGACAAGGTTCACGTGCCGGTCCGCTGCCACGTGCGCGCTCTGCTGCGACGCCATTCCGATCCCCGCCGGGCTCGCGAACAGCATCACCGGCTCCTTGAACGCATTCGCGTCACCCGTCCCGCCGCCCGACGTCCTGCCGCCCGACGACGCCCCCGCCACGCTGTTCTTCGTCGCATCGGCGAACTGCTTCAATGCGTCGTGACCGGGGCCGAGGCTTTCGGCCTGATGCATTTCACTGGCCTGCGACATCGCTTCCAGTAGCCCGTCTGCATCGGTGAGTTGGTCCCGCGCCTCGCTCGCATCGAGCGGTTGGCTATTCGCCGCTTTCGGATGCGTCGTGACGTACAGCCCCTGCCCGGCACGCACGGCACCATACGCATCGGTGCGCAAGTCGAACCCCGAGCCGAGATACGCGCCCCGCGTGTTGCCGTTCTGCTCGATCAGGTAGCCGAGATGCAATAGCGAATTCGCACTGCTGCTGAACAGGCGTGCACGGTTCTGGCCGGTCGCGTCGTCGAGCACCATCTCGTTGTGCCCCGACCCCGCGTACTCCTTCGACCGGAAGCCCGACAGGATGCCGTCGCTATGCCACTGCGGCCTGGTTGCCCCGTTGTAGACGCGATGCATGACGATCGGCCGGTCGCAGTCTCCGCCGATGTAACCGATCAGCACTTCCTCGCCGACCCGCGGAATATGGACGGCGCCGTAGCCGCCGCCGGTATCCGACTGCACGACACGCATCCAGCACGATGCGGTTTCGGTGCCCCCGTTCTGCCGGTCCCAGACGAACATGACCTTGATGCGGTTCAGCTCGTCCGTATACACCTCTTCGCCCTTCGGCCCGACGACGACGGCCGTCTCGAGCTGCATCACGGGCTTCTTGTGCTCGAACGGGCTGCGATACGGCACCGCCGCACGTTGCGCTTCGACCTCGACGAGATAGAACCCGGCCGAACCGTCGTCATGACCCACTTCGAACGAAACAGCCGAACCGTGACCGGCTTTGGCCTGCGCGAGCCGCGCCTGCAGGCTGTGCGGGAAGTTCGCTTCGTGGTCCGAGATCGGCAGGTTGTTCTCGATGTACCGCGACACCTTCAAGGCCGCAAATTCCCGGTCCTGCGCCGAATCGCGGTCGTGCTCGGGATGGTCCGCCAGCGTGAAGCGCCGCCCCGCGTCGATCCCCCGCACGCCGCCCACGCCGAAGAAGCGTTTCGCGCGCGACTCCCATTCCTCGAGGCGGATCTTCGACAGATGCTCGCCGCGGTCCTGCCCCGCGTACGTGTATGCGCCGGTGTATTCGTAGATCTCCGTCTGGCCCGGCAGATCGCCCTGACCGGCCTTCGTGGGCAACGTCGTGCCGTTCGGATTGTCGGGCGTCGACGGCGATTTGTAATCGAACGTGCGCGTGGTGTGCTGCGAACTCTGCAAGGTGCGCGACGCGGCCCACTGCGTGAATCCGGTGGCTTCGCTCCCGGCTCCCGAGCGGTCGAACCGGACGATATTCGGCGACACTTCGTCGAGCGCGTGCAGGTCGTCGGTGATGACGAGCGTGTGCGCGCTGCCGTCCTCGGCATGCCGCCAGAAGCCGAACAGCCCTTCGTCTTCCATCAGGCGATGCACGAAGTTCCAGTCGGTTTCGCTCTGGCGACAGTAGGACCGCGACGGCAGCGGCTTCGACAGCGCAAACTGATAGCGCCCCCTGGCCTGTGGATGCGTATCGAACACGTCGGCCAATATCGCGTCGACCGGCTTGTCCTGCCAGTACCGCATGTCGCTGCGGAACTTGAGGAAGTGCATCCACGACGCAAAGGTAAGCTGGTAGCCCGACAGGCTGCCGTCCGTGCCGAGCCGGCGCGCCGTATGGACGTAGCCGTTGATCGGGAGATACGACCGGTCCACCTGCTGGATCCACAGCGTCATCGGCTGCGCGATCAGCGTCTTGAGCTCGACGTCGCTCGCGCTGGACACGAGATCGAGCGTCACGCTGAAGTCTCGGCCCAGTTCGGAACAGATCACGGCCCGGCGCGGCACCAGCGCGTTGTTCGGCAGCGACGGGATGTCTGTCTTCAGCAGGCGATCCTGCTGAATCAGGCCACCGCGAATCGCCTGCGCCAGTTCTGTCATGTTCATGCGTCACTCATCTTCTTGTTTGCCGCGGACCCGCCCGGGTCCGCGCTCTCAGGAAAGAGCCCTTCTCTCACCGCACGACGGCGTCCGGGCACGCGTCACGCGCGCCGCCACCACATCGTCTTCACGACTGCTCGTCCGGCCTCACACCCAGCAACTCACGAATATGCGACAGCGAGCCGTCGTCCTTCACGACGCTCTCGAGCCACTTGTGCAGCGGCATGTCGGCCCATTCGGCGGCCTTGTCGGCGAGATACGCGACCGGGCTGTGCGGCTCGGTCTGGCGGAAGTAACGGGCGACCGCGCGCAACTGGTCGACGGCCTGCGCACGGTTCTGGATGCCGGCGATCATCTGCGTCACCGGGGCGCGCGGAACGGGCTGCGGCTGCACGTGAGTGTCCTCCGTCTGGATCGGGTTGCCGAACACCGGCTCGATGCGCTCGGGCTGCGCCTGCTGCGCCGCCTGCGTGTGCGGCGCGCTGCCCGTATAGCCCTGCTCGCGCGCAAAGCGCTCGGCGAGCCGGTACACGGTCTCGAACGCATCGCGCGCCTGCCGGAAGCTCGGCGCCGAATCGCCCGCGCGCTCGACGAGCCGCTCCTCGAACGCATCGAGCGCGAATTCGAACGCCTTCAGGTTCGCGAGCAACGCGGTGTAGAACGCGATCGACGTCACGCGCCGCGACGAATCGATCTGCTCGATCGACGGCTTGCCGCGTGCGATGTCGTCCGCATGTTCGGGGTCGCGCTTGATGGCCTGCGCGACGTGCTGCGCCACTTCCCAGTCGAGCGTGCTGAACGCGTTCGACGCGCCGTCCGTCATCGGCACCGCGCGCAGCAGCTCGGCCGTGCGGCCGGACAGCCACGCGACGTTGCCGAGCCGGTGCTCGGTGTCGCCATCCTCGGGCAGCGGGTGGACGGTGTCCCAGAAGTCGCGGCACAGGCCCTCGAGCAGCGCATAGCCTTCGGTGAGGCCGGTGATGCCGTCCTCGAGCGCGAGCGCCTCGGTCAGCCACACGGCGAGCCGCAGGTCCTTCGTGCGCGTGCGCAGCAGCTCGCCTGCATGGTCGACCACGAAGCCCCAGTCGGCCTCCTTGATCTCGGTCACCCACTCGCCCTGGTCGAGCGTCGGATCGTCGTAGCGCCGCGCATCCTGGATCGCGTCGAATTCGTTCGAAAACAGCAGATCGTCGCCGCTGGGCGACGCCTCGCTGATCGGCGTCAGCAGCTCGGGGAGATTGATCGGCATGGTTCGGTCAGTTCATCAAATGCTTGCGTTGCTTGGCCGCGCTCATTCGACGGTGTACGTGAATTCGCCGGCCTCGTCCGCGCGCACCGCGATGCGCGCGATGGCCTCGCCGTCGGCGATCCGGCCGAGCACATGGCCCGCGATCTCCGGCAGCAGCGTGCCGTTCAGGATGTGGTCGACGTTGCGGGCGCCCGAATCGACCTCGGTGCAGCGCGCGAGCACCGCCTCGACGAGCGACTCGTCCCATTCGAACACGGCCTTGTGGTTCGCCTCGATCCGGCGGCGGATCCGCTCGAGCTTCAGCTCGATGATCTCGGCCAGCACGTCGTCGGAAATCGGGTAGTACGGCACGACCTTCATCCGCCCGAGGAACGCGGGCTTGAAGGTCTTGTACAGCTGCGGGCGCAGCGTCTCGGCGAGCGCGTCCGGATCGGGCAGCTCCTCGGCCGGCTTGTTCAGGCACGCCTGCATCACCGCGGATGAACCGACGTTCGACGTCAGGATGATCAGCGTGTTGCGGAAGTCGATCTCGCGGCCTTCCGCATCGTCCATCGCGCCCTTGTCGAACACCTGGAAGAACATCTCGAGCACGTCGGGGTGCGCCTTCTCGACCTCGTCGAGCAGCACGACGGAATACGGGTTGCGGCGCACGGCCTCGGTCAGCACGCCGCCTTCGCCATAGCCGACATAGCCCGGCGGCGAGCCCTTCAGGCCCGACACGCTGTGCGCTTCCTGGTACTCGCTCATGTTGATCGTGACCATCTTGCGCTCGCCGCCGTACAGGATGTCGGCCAGCGCGAGCGCCGTCTCGGTCTTGCCGACGCCCGACGGCCCGACGAACATGAACACGCCGCGCGGCTTGTTCGGATCCTCGAGGCTCGCGGTCGCGGTGCGCACGCGCTGCGCGATCGCTTCCAGCGCGTGATCCTGGCCGATCACGCGCGCGGCGAGCAGCGGCTGCAGGTTCAGCACGGTGTCGATCTCGTCCTTCACCATCCGGCCGAGCGGAATGCCCGTCCACGCGGCGACGATCTCGGCCACCACGTGGCCGTCGACCTGCAGCGGCACCATCGGCTCGCCGTCCTGCAGCGCGTGCAGCGCCGCGACGCGTTCGGCGAGCTTGTCGCGGGTGGCTTGCACGTCGACCGGCTGGCCGTCTTCCGACGGGCCGCGTGCCTTGTCGAGCGCTTCGCGCAGTTCGGTGATCTCGGCGACGATCACGCGCTCGGCTTCATAGCGCGCTTCGTCCTTCGCCAGTTGCTCGAGCGCCGTGTCGCGCGTGCCGCGCAGCTCGCCGAGCCGCTCGTCGTGCGACGCGCCGCCCGCTGCCTCGCGCTCCAGCGACGCGATTTCCGCGTCGATCCGCTCGATGCGCTTCTTCGTGTCGTCGATCGCCGCCGGCGTCGCGCTGTGCGCGAGCGCGACCTTCGCGCACGCGGTGTCGAGCACGCTGATCGCCTTGTCCGGCAGCTGGCGGCCGCTGATGTAGCGGTGCGACAGGCGCACGGCCTCGGTGATCGCGTCGTCGAGGATCCGCACGTTGAAGTGCTTCTCCATCAGGCCGGACATCCCGCGCAGCATCGCGGCCGCGAGCGGCTCGCTCGGCTCCTCGACCTTCACGACCTGGAAGCGCCGCGCGAGGGCCGCGTCCTTCTCGAAGTACTTCTTGTATTCGCTCCACGTCGTCGCGGCGATCGTGCGCAGCTCGCCGCGCGCGAGCGCCGGCTTGAGCAGGTTCGCCGCGTCGTTCTGACCGGCCTGGCCGCCCGCGCCGATGATCGTGTGCGCTTCGTCGATGAACAGGATGATCGGATGCGCGCTCTTCTTCACCTCGTCGATCACGCTCTTCAGGCGGTTCTCGAACTCGCCCTTCACGCTCGCGCCGGCCTGCAGCAGCCCCATGTCGAGCGCGTGCAGCGCGACGCCGCGCAGCGGCGGCGGCACGTCGTCGGCCGCGATGCGCAGCGCGAGACCCTCGACGACCGCCGTTTTGCCGACGCCGGCCTCGCCGGTCATGATCGGATTGTTCTGGCGGCGGCGCATCAGGATGTCGATCGCCTGGCGGATCTCGGCTTCGCGGCCGATCACCGGGTCGATCTTGCCGTCGCGTGCGCGCTGCGTGAGGTTGGTCGTGTACGTGTCGAGCGCGGGCGTCTTCGACGGGCCAGATGCGGGCGCCAGGCCGTCGGCGGCCGGCGCGACGTCGCTCCCTTCGTCGTCCGCCTGACGCGGCTCGGCTTCGCTCGAGCCGGCCATGATCTCGTCGAACTTGTGCTTCAGGTCCGTCACGTTCATTTCCGCGAACTGCGACGACATCCGCTGCGCGAACTGCGCGAGATCGGGCGCGGTCAGCAGCGCGAGCAGCAGGTGCCCCGAACGGATGCGGCCGAGCTGCGAGTCGAGCGACGCGATCAGCCAGGCGTGTTCGAACAGCGCGATCAGGTGCACGGAGAACACCGGCGTGCGCGTGTTGCCCGTCTTCAGGCGCGTCAGTTCGCGCTCGAGATCGGCGTGCAGCGCATGCGGATCGACGCGGCTCGCGCGCAGTGCGAGCGGCAGGTCGCCCGTCGCTTCGTCGAGCAACGCGAGGAACAGGTGCTCGAGATCGACCTCGTAGTGGCCGCGCGCCAGGCACGCGCTCGCCGCACGCTCGGTCGCGTGGCGGCACAGCGGGTTCAGTTTCGTGATCAGGGTCTTCAGAGGCGTGCTCATGGCGTCGATCTCAGGTTCGATTGCGTGTTTGTTGTCGTTTGGAATGAGTGAATCAATGAATCACGTGCAGTTCGTAGCGGGCGTCGGAGCGGTCGTCGATCGCGTCGCGCGTGCAGAGGAACGCGTCCCAGCCGAGCCGCGAGCCCGCGCCGAGCACGCTCGCGCCGACTTCGGTGCGCTTGAGCACGAGCTTCACTTCGTATTCGAGCGTGACGCCGGCGAGCAGCGTCAGCATCCGCTCCAGTGCGATGGCGTGCGCGCCGCCGGGCAGGAACGCCTCGTAGTCGCGCTTGAACAGCGGGCCGACGACGATCCGCGCGCGCATGTCGCGCTGCCACACGCGTTCGCCGACGAGCGCCGTCGCGCCGAGCACCGCGTTGACTTCGCCGAGCACGCTCAGCTGGTCGGGCGGCACGTCGTACCACTTGCCGACGAACTGGTCGATCTTCACCGGCACGCGGAAATAGTCGGACAGCGTGCGCTGCAGGTACGCGGCCGACATCGGCCGGTGCCGCGCGGCAAGCGCATAGCCGGCCACGGCCTCGTCGAGCACGCCGCCCACGCCGGCCGCGAGACTGTCGCGCACCTCGTCGCTCGGCACGCCCGCGATCGCGAGCAACAGCGGCAGATAGCGCTCGTCACGGTCGAGCTCGTAGTGGAACGGCAGCCGGTATTTCTTCCACGCGGCATAGAACAGCGCGGTCGCGCGGTTCGAGAACACGTCGAAGAAGGCACGCGCCGCATGGTCGCGCTTCAGGTGCTCGCGCGCGACGATCTGCTCGGTGTAATGCAGCGGCAGCGCGCCCTGCCCGCCGAGCAGCCCGAAGAACGCGGGCGTCAGCTCGACGTGGCCGAGCTCACCGGCCGCGAGCGCGGCGCCGCGCGCCTCGCCCGTGTCGAGGTGGGTGCCATCGTCGTCGAACGAACGCGCGCCTTCGATCTCGCTCGGCGGAAAGCCGAGCGACAACGTATTGCGGAATTCGATGCGCTGCGCGACCACGTCGCCCTGCCGCCACGCGCCGGGCGCGTCCGACGCCTGCCGCGCGAACAGCCCTTCGAGCACGCGCACCGCCTGGAAAAACTCGAAGCGGTGCGGCTCGTCGAGCAGCGCGTCGACTACGCCAGGATCGATTCGCCGGTCCGGGGCTTGCATCGGATGATCTCCTCGCCGGTGCGCTTCGACACGACGACTAGTTGAACGAAACTGTTGAGGTGCACGTACAGCCCGAAGAAGCTGTCGAGCACGCGCACGAACGAGGCCAGGCTCGCGCCGACGAAGTGTTCCTCGTCGATCGTCAGGCGGATCTCGATGCCGCGCACGAAGGTCGCGAACGGCTTGCCGGGCAGCCACTGCACGGCGCCGCGCTGCTCGATGCCGGCCAGGCCGTCGATCTGGCGCATCGACACGGCGGTGCGCCGCAGGTCGTACAGCGTCAGCATTTCCTTCAGCGGCGCGAGGCCATGCGCGACCAGCGACACGTGATTGAGCGCGAGATGCGACACGAGCCGCCAATGCGCGGCGCGGCCGCGCTCGAAGCGCACGCTCTGCGTCGGGCGGCACAGTAGTGAAATGCCGCTCGTCTGCGCGCCGCCTTCCTGGAACAAGTCGCCGCCTTCGAGCCCGAACGCGAGCATCGCCGGCAGGTCGCGGTTCGTGCAGGTGAGGTCGAGGCTCAGCGTGTCGGTCTGCGGCGACGTCGGCTCGAAATCGATGTCGACGATCGAGATCTCGGTTTCGTAGCCGGGGCTCTTCTGCGCGACCCAGTCGTTGCGGCGCGCGAACCAGTAATGGCCGATCCGCGCCGATTCACCGTGGTGCAGCGAATAGAACGGCCGGAACTCGATCACCGACTCCTCGTGCGCCTGCTGCCTCACGAGCTTCACCGAATCGATCGAATACACCTCGTACGCGAACGCGCGCCGCGCCTCGGCGATCACCGGGTAGGACACCGCGCGGTGCGTGATGCGGATCGGTTCGCCGTGCTGGCGGAACAGGTTGACGATCGGCGTGCAGAACAGCCGGAAGTGGCTCGCCGTCAGCAGTTCGAGCAGCCGCGCGACGTGCGAATCGCTGCGCACGTCCTGCAGCACGAGATGCAGCGTCGCGCGCTGGCAGCGGCCGCTCGCGCGCGCGATCGCCGCGATGTCGAAGTCGACGAAATCGAACTTGTCGGGGAACGCGAAGTATTCGGTGAGCAGGCGATACGCGGGATGCGATTTCGCCGGGTAGTCGATCAGCGCGTCGTCCTCGTCGAAGCCGGCATGCGCGATCGGCAGCTTGCGCAGCGCGGTCCAGCGGCCGTTGCGTTCGGGCTCGACATACGCGCCGAGCACGTTGACGAACAGGCAGTCGGTCAGCGCGGCGACGAACGACTGTTCGCCGTGCAGGTGCGCGCGCAGCGTCGGCAGCTTCAGCGCGCCGAGATCGAGCTGCGCGGCGAGCGATTCGAACGTGATCGAGATCACGCCCGTCGCGTTCGACGGCAGCACCGTCGCGCTCGGCGCGAGCGCGACCGGCGTATAGCGGGCTTCCGAGATGCGGATCGGCGCGAGCGTCACGTCATAGGCGGTGCGGAACCGGCACTGCACGCCGCGGATCGGGCGGCTCTTCAGCTCGGTGCCGCGATCGATCACGACCGGTTCGGTCTGCTGGCCGGGCGACGCCGGCGTAAACTGCGCGATCGAGCACGACGGGAACGGCCGCAGGTAGTGCGGATACAGCACTTCCAGCAGCGCTTCGGTGAATTCCGGGTAATCGTCGTCGAGCTTCTTGTTGATGCGCGCGCCGAGCAGCGCGAACGACTCGATCATCCGCTCGACGTGCGGATCCTCGCAATGCTCGCCCGACAGCGCGAGCCGCGCCGCGATCTTCGGATAGCGTTCGGCGAAATCTCGCGAATAGCGCCGCAAAAACGATAATTCGCGCTCGTAATACGGCAGCAATTCTTCCATCGACGACCCCGAACCTCAATATTTCCTGCCGGACCCTGATCCACCACCGGGCGGTCCGGCCCGCTCGGCGGCTTGATTTACTGCATTCTTGCGGCGCGTGCGCGCGTGACCGAATACTGCAGCGTCGAGGGCTGCAGCATCGCGTCGAAACTCACCGGCTCCTCGGCCGGATGCACGACGAGCAGCGCCTGGATCGCGAAATAAAGCGCGTTGGTGGCCTGCTCGTTCAGCTCGAACGTCACCTGCACCTGCTGCAGACGCGGCTCGTGGCGTGCGATGGCCTGCTGGATCGACTTGCAGATGAACGCGCGATCGTAGTGACTCGCCAGGCTCAGCCCCGCGAAATCGTTCAGCCCGTAGGTCAGCACCGACTTCTGGCACTCCGGCAGCGTGGCCAGCTCGTTCTCGGTGTGGGCGATACGGGTGTTGAGGATCGCCTCGACGTCGCGGGCGACCGTGTTCTTGAGCTCGTCCAGCGACAATTGCCGCATCGCTGCCGAGGCCGGCAGGTGCGGTTCGTCGTCGAACAGCTTGTCGAGAAAACTGGGTTCGAATCGTTTCATCGGCCGGTATGCACAGCGAAAACGGCAACGGGACGCCGTGCGCCCCGTTGCCGCAACCGACCTTAGACCGCGTAGGTCTTGTCGTTCTTCGTCAGACTCCAGGCGCCTTGCGTGTTGCCGCCCTGGTTGCCGCCGATCTTCTGCTGGGTTTGCTTCCACTGCACAGCTGCGTACTTCAGCGAGAACGTCTCGAGCGGCAGACCTTCTTCGCGAACGCTCGGGGCGATGCTCGAGATGATCACGTACTTGAGCTTGACTTCCAGATACTGCACGCGCTTGCCTTCACCGTCAGCGCGCGAGAAATGGACCGTCACCTCGTCGAACGTGGTGCCGCCCGAAGCGTGTTGGTACAGCAGCGGGCTCGACGAATCGATTTCCTTCGTGAAGATCATGTCGCCGTGTTCGCAACGCGTCATCGTGTGACCGCCAGCGGTCGATGCGGTTGCCGAACGCGGCTGAACGATCGAGTGATCCCACGATTTCAGCTCGATCCAGCCCTGGTGGTCCTTGTCCGCGGATTCGCCCTTCACCGCGGGACTACCAAACTGCAAGTGCATATGTAACATGGCCCTTCGACTCCCCAAAGAGGTGGTTTTAACGTCCTACCCAGGCGGCCCGCCCGGGCGATTTACTCGCTTATGAATTTGCCGGTTTGGGCAGATCAGCGACAAGTCGCAGAGAAATCGAGAGTTCGTCGAGCTGAAAGTGCGGGCGCAGGAACGCGACCGAACGATACGAGCCCGGCTTGCCCGGAATCTCCGACACTTGTATGGATGCCTCGCGCAGCGGAAATTGCGCTTTCTGTTCCTGCGAGGCGTTGTCGTCGAGCAGGACGTATTGCGAAATCCACCGGTTGAGGAAAGTCTCCACGTTCTGCGCCGATGCGAAGCTGCCGATCTTGTCCCGCATCATCGCCTTCAGGTAGTGCGCGACGCGCGATACCGAGAAGATGTACTGAAGCTGGGCGGACAGGACGGCGTTCGCATTCGCGCTGTCGGTGCTGTATTTCTTGGGTTTCTGCACCGACTGCGCAGCGAAGAACGCGGCGTAATCTGAGTTCTTGCAATGGACGAGCGGGATGAAGCCGAGGTCGCTCAGCTCCTTTTCGCGGCGATCGGTGATCGCGATTTCGGTCGGGCACTTCAGCGCGACTTCACCGTCGTCGGTCTTGAACGTGTGGGTCGGCAGATCCTCGACGAGGCCGCCGCCTTCGACGCCGCGGATCGCCGCGCACCAGCCGAAGTCGTCGAATGCGGCCGTCAGGCGCGCAGCGAACGCCCACGCGGCGTTGCACCACAGGTATTTGTCGTGGTCGGTGCCGTCGACGTCCTCGACGAAGTTGAAGTTCTCCGCGGTCTGGCCGTCCTTCGGATTGAACGGCAGGCGGCCGAGGAAGCGCGGCAGCGTCAGGCCGACGTAGCGCGAATCTTCGGCATCGCGGAACGACTTCCACTTCGCATATTCGACCGTATCGAACACCTTGCCCAGGTCGCGCGGCTTGCCGAGGTCGGAGAACGACTCGAGGCCGAGCAGCTCGGGCGATGCCGACGCGATGAACGGCGCATGCGCGGCCGCCGCGACGTGCGACATCTGCTCGATGAAGTACATGTCTTCCGGCTGGCGCGAGATCTCGTAATCGCCGATCAGCGCACCGAACGGCGAGCCGCCGAACGTGCCGAATTCCTCTTCGTAGACCTTCTTGAACAGCGCGCTCTGGTCGAACTCGCTCGCGCCCTTGAAATCGCGCACGAGGTCGCGCTTCGGTGCGTGCAGCGCCTTGATCTTGATCGTCTGGCCGGTGTTGCTTTCCT
The DNA here is from genome assembly GCF_002223325.1 of Burkholderia sp. AU15512. Classification (NCBI taxonomy): domain Bacteria; kingdom Pseudomonadati; phylum Pseudomonadota; class Betaproteobacteria; order Burkholderiales; family Burkholderiaceae; genus Burkholderia; species Burkholderia sp. AU15512. Next base: position 136,042 of record NZ_NKEX01000002.1, on the reverse strand, counting down.
TGACCAGGTAGTCCATCCCGCGCCACGTGCTTTCGAGGCGCTGGAATTCCGGCGCGTGCATCACCGCGGAAAGCTGCGTGGAAATCAGGCGGTCGAGTTCCGCGACGCGCGCGTCGATCGTGGCCGACAGGTTGTCCGACACGATCACCGTGCCGTCGAGCACCTGGTGCACGAGTTCGCCGATCAGGTCCTTCGCACGCGCATGCTCGGAATCGGATTTCGCGACCTTGCTCTTCTCGACGATGTCGTCGAGCAGCGAGGTCCCGGCGGCGTAGTCCGCGCCGCTCGCTTGGGCCGCAGCCGTTTGCTGGTTCATCTCAACACTCCGTCGTCATTCGCCGTCTTTGTCGCTGCCCGTGCCCTTCGCGAGCTCCTGCAGCTGCTGCGTGTTCTTCAGCACCTCGGACAGCAGATCCTCGAGCTTGTCGTTGCCGGCGAGCTTGTTGCGCAGGTCGGCGAGCTTCGAGCGCGCCTCGAGCAGGCGGCGCAGCGGCTCGACCTGTTCGACGACTTCGTCCGGGCTGAAATCCGACAGCGAACGGAACTTCAGGTCGACCGCGAACTTGCCGCCTTCCGGGCTCAGGCGGTTTTCCACCTGGAACGCGGCACGCGGCTCGATCGCCTTCATCACGTCGTCGAAATTGTCGCGATCGATGTTGACGAATTTACGGTCGCGCAGCTTCGGCTGCTCGATTTCGGACTGGCCCGCCAGATCGCCGACGACCCCGACGACGAACGGCAGCTCCTTCACCTCGATCGCATCGCCCTTCTCGACCTCGTAGGTCAATTGGACGCGCGGCGGCCGTATTTTCTGCAAGCTTTTCTGAATGCTTTCTTTCTTGGCCATCTCGACGGCTCCCAGGTTAGTTGTGGTTATCGCGTCAGTGTTGCGGTCAGTTGCGCAGTGCGCCGAACGGGTCCGCGCCGCCCTTCTGCGGCGTGGCGGGCGGCGTCGGCGTGCTGGTCGCCGCTGCTTCGGCCGCCGGTGCCGCGCCGGCCTTCGGACGATGGACGACACGGCGCGGCTGGCGCGGCTTCACGACCTTCGTTTCGGGCGGGAACAGCGCCGATTCGCCCAGCGTATCGCGCAGCTGCTTCGCGAGCGCCTGCGCATCCGACTTCGCGTCACCCGCGAGCGACGAATCCTGGCGCAGCTCGCCGAGCGACTGCGTCGCGATCCGCAGGCCGGCCACGGCCAGCACGCTCTTCGCCTGACGGTCGGTCGCGTCGCGCTGCAGCGCTTCCTGCGCGGCAACGATTGCCTGACCGTAATGGTTCTGGGCGAACTGGATTTGCGCGATGCGCGACCACGGCTCTTCGCGCGTCGGATCCGACTTCGCGAGCTGCTGGTACAGGCCGAGGGCCTTGTCCTGGTCCCCTGCCTTCGCAACTGCATCCGCATCCGCCAGCGACTTGTTGAACACGTCGGCGGTCGGCGGCGCGGGAGGCTGGCTCGCACAACCGGCGATCACGCCGCAAGCCACTACTACCCCAGACAGTTTTGCGAAGAGACGGTCTTTCATCGTTATATCCACCGGCGCGTGAGTTTTAAATCGTTGAGAATCTGGTTCTTTTGCTTTGCAAGAAGCGCGCGGGTATAGTACCGATCAATTTTTCATAATTCAATCGTCGTGTGAAGAGTAATTCCTTTTAAAACCGGGCGCTACCCCCTCCAATGGCCTCTCGCAGCGGGCTCGCAGCGATTTTTCTTTCGGCCGGAACGGGCAAGTTTTACTGGTTTCGCGACGCGCCGCCCGGACGGCGGCAAAATTTTCCGGGCGCCTGCCTCGACGCGGGCGTGCTTAATAGTTGAACAGTGCAATGCCGGGGATACGCAGCGAACGCGGAAATACCCGGCAGATTTGACAGGGATAAAAGGCAGCCCGCCGGAAACACGATGAGATCGTTGATGATTCGCTACGCGCTGCCACTGGTTGCCTGCGCCCTTCTGGCCGGATGCGCGGCCGCCCCGCTGCTCGGCTCGGCCGCGAGCGCCGTGATGTCCGCGGCCGGCATCGGCAAGCCCGAGGTGCCCGACGCGCAGAAGCCGCCGCGCAACCTCGGCATCACCCTCGCCGCCGCGCCGAACCTGAATGCCGCGACCGACCACAAGCCGCTCGCGCTCGTCGTGCGGCTCTATACGCTAAAGGACCCGACGTCGTTCCAGCAGGCGCCGTTCGACGCGTTCACCGATCCGACCAAGGAAAAGGCCGCATTGGGTGCCGATCTGCTCAACGTGCGTGAAATCACGCTGATTCCGGGCCAGCGCTATACGGCGACCGAGAAGGTTTCGCGCGAGGCGCAGGCATTCGGCATCGTCGCGCTGTTCCGCGATCCCGCACTCCAACGATGGAAACTGACGTTCGACCCGGTGAAGTCGGAGAAATCCGGCATAATCATCGGCCTGCATAATTGCGCGATGACGGTCACCGACGGCACTGTCATCGCACCGCAACAGGGTGCGCCTTCACAACCGCTGAATTTGCTTTCTTCGGTCTCCTGCGGTTAAACAATGACGCACGAATGTCAATTAACAAGAGTTAACAATTGGCGATTTAATTCGGGCACGAACAAATCGATTACATCGCAACGCGACATTAACCGGATTTGACATGAGTTATTCGGCCAAGGTGCTGTGGGGGGAAGGGCTGTTCCTCCGGCCTCAACACTTTCAGCGACAGGACGCGTACCACGAAGCGCGCCTGTTCGAATCGATCCAGGCGATCCAGCCGTACAACTGGGGCGTGCGCTCGGTGCGCATCGACCGCGATGCGCTCGGCAGCAACGTGCTGCGGGTGGCCGAGCTTGCGCTCGTGTTCCCGGACGGCGCGCTGTATGCCGCGCCGCAGGCCGACGACCTGCCGCCGCCGATCGCGCTGGACACGCTGCCTGACGGCATCAACGAATTCGTGTTCTATCTTGCGCTGCACCCGCTGCGCGAAAACGGCACCAACTACAGCGACGATCCGGCCGCCGGCTTCATGACGCGCTTCGTCAGCGAGCAGACGAGCGTCGGCGACAACTTCACCGACGCCGCCGAAGCCGACATCACGTTCCTGAAGACGCAGGTCAAGCTGATCGCGCACAGCGAACCGCGAGACCAGCTGCTGTCGGTGCCGCTCGTGCGCGTGCGCCGCACCGCGACGTCCGGTTTCGAGATCGACGATAGCTTCGTGCCGCCGTGCCTCGCGATCGACGCGTCGCCGATCCTCCACCAGCGGCTGCGCCAGCTCGTCGACGCGCTGCAGGCGAAGGTGAACGCGCTGTACGGCTTCCATCGCGAGCCGTCGAAGAACATCATCGAATTCCGCTCGGGCGACATCGCGTCGTTCTGGCTGCTGCACACCGCGAACGCCGCGTTTGCGACGCTCGCGCACCTGCACCAGCACTCGGCGCTGCACCCGGAGCGGCTGTTCCAGGAACTGCTCCGCCTCGCAGGCCAGCTGATGACGTTCTCGAAGGGCTATACGCTCGCCGACCTGCCGGTGTACCGCCATGACGACCCGGGCCCGAGCTTCGCGCGTCTCGACCTGATGCTGCGCGAACTGCTCGACACCGTGATCTCGACGCGCTACTTCGCGATCACGCTCGACGAGGTGCGCCCGTCGTTCCACCTCGGCCGCCTCGATTCCGGCAAGATCGACGACAAGACCGAGTTCTACCTGGCGGTGTCCGCGGACATGCCGAGCGTCGAGCTCGTCGATGCGGTGCCGGCCCGCTTCAAGGTCGGCGCGCCCGACGACGTCGACAAGCTCGTGCTGTCGGCGATGCCCGGCGTGCGGCTCTCGTACACGCCGCAGGTGCCGCCCGCGATTCCGGTGCGCCCCGGCGCATGCTACTTCGCGCTCGATTCGCGTAGCCCGCTGTACGAACGCATGCTGCAGGCCCAGTCCGCGATGATCTACGCGCCGACTGGCATCAATGACCTGAAATTCGAACTGATCGCGGTCACATCATGAGCTACGCGCCTTCCCTGTTCGGCGACAACGCGCCGGCACCCCTGCATACGCCGGCGTCGACCGACGCCTCGTTCCAGGCCCGTTCGCTGCTCGACCTGCTGTACGACGGGTTCTTCATGCTGTTCCTGCTCAAGAACGGGCGGGAGCCGGAGAGCGCGGGCGAGTTCAGCACGCGCATCCAGGAATTCCTGTCGGACTTCGAGCGCGGCGCGAAGAAGCTGAATATCGCCGCTGAAGACGTGTACGGCGCGAAGTTCGCGTTCTGCGCGGCGATCGACGAGATGGTGCTGTCGTCGCAGTTCAAGATCCGCACGGAGTGGGAACGCCGGCCGCTGCAACTCGTGCTGTTCGGCGAGCAGCTCGCGGGCGAGAAGTTTTTTCAGTATCTCGAGGATTGTCGCGCGCAGGGTGCGGCGCGGCTGCAGTCGCTCGAGGTGTTTCATATGTGCCTGCTGCTCGGGTTCCAGGGGAAGTATCTGCTCGAAGGGCCGGAGAAGCTGGCTTACCTCACCGCGCGGCTGGGCGACGAGATCGCGCATATGAAGGGCAAGCGGGCCGCGTTTGCGCCGCATTGGCCGCTGCCGGATCAGATCGCGCATCGACTCAAGCGTGAAGTGCCGGTTTGGGCGATCGGGGCGGTTTTTGCGCTGGTTGCGCTGCTTGGGTATCTCGGGCTGAATACGTATCTGAAGGACAAGACGCTGCAGGCGTTGGCGCCTTATTCCCAAGTCATCAAGGTCGGGCCGGAGTCGGCTAATTTGACGATTTCGTTGCCTTGAGGGGTGGGCGTCGCTCCGGCGCTGATGCTTCATGAAAAAAGGACCGCTTGGCGGTCCTTTTTTACTGTGGCGCGCGGCACATGCCTCGTCAGAGCAGAATGAACTCGTCGTTGTCGACGTAGTACACAAATGCGTCGAATAATTGCGCGACGCTCGGTTCGTCGACTTGGTCATGCGCGTTGATCACGATGTCCTCGATCGTCGCGCTGTCCAGCGTCACTTGCCAACCGGGGTGGCAAGCGATGGCAGGCAACGCTTCGTCTTCAGCGTCGTTCGCGTCTTCGGAGAATGCACCCTCCGTGTCAAGCGTCCATGGCATCGGAGGGAGATAGAGCCATCCGGAGAAATCGCCCGGGCGTTCGAGAATGTGTTTCAGCGACACGACGGTCGCGGGGGTGGTCGACATGGGGTATTGCGGTGATAACAGAGGTAAATGGGCCCGCGTGGCAATGCGGCGGGCGCAACGATATGCATGCGCTGCAGCGCTCGTGTCAGCGAGCCGTGATTATGCCAATTCCGCACGCGTGAGGTTGGTCCTGCGACCGTTGTTGCCTCATGCCCGGCCGCAAATCAATCGAGGTGCAGCGTGATCCTCTGACCCGCGAAGATCGCCGTCAGCCCCTGCTTCAAGTGCTCGAGCCGATCGGTTGCACGCACTTCGATCGTCACCAACGCCAGCCCTCCCGGCCATGCGACATCGCGAGACAGTTCGATGTTGAGCATTTCACCCTGCAGCGAAACCGACGCGACGCCACCGTATCCGGCCACGCCATCGACTTCCATGTAGTAGGTGTCGAGACCGAGCGCCTCGTCCTGCTCGTCGTCTTCGGTTCCGCGCTGCAGGATCACGTAACTGGACGGTGGGTCGTGGTCCGCGAGGCCGACGATGTGGACGCCCTCCTCGAACATGTAGGTCACGATATTCGCGAAGAATCTGAAGTCCATTTCGTTAGGATCCTGATGGATATACGGGATTAGCGACGAACGGCGCGATACCCGCCGCCTTCGACGCCCGCGCGATCACCTCCCGCGCTTCTCCCCACGCCTTATACGACGCCTCCCACACCACATCGCCTTCATCATCCGTCAGCAATTGCGGCGTGCCGATCTGGTCGCAGTGGTAATAGAACGCGTGCGCCTCACCCACCCGTTCCGGCAACCGTTGCAACGGATCGTCTTCCGGTACATAGCGATCGGTCTCACGGCGTGACGGCGTCTCGAACCCGTCTACCGATGCACTTACGTATTGCACCATCGGCACGAACGAACCCGCTTCGTAAAGGTAATGCGTGCTGCCCTGCTCCCCGCTCTCATACGCCAGCGTATCGCCATCCCACCCGAACACCGTGCGCTCGCCGTTCACCTCTTTCGCAATCCGACGGCCCAGCGCATCGTAGTAGTACCGCGACTCGCTCCGGCGAGCCACCTCGTCAACCGTCGCTGCAGTCATCCGATTGAACGCGTTCCACTCGTAACGCTGCTCACCCGCTGGCGATCTGCAGTGGACGAGATTGCCTCGCATAGTTGCTCGGTTTGCAGTCGCCAACCTTCAAGAGTGGTTGGCAAGCACTTTCCCCCACTCAAAATCACCGCCTTAAATTTATAAATAGAATTCTCTCCTATCAGGCCCCGACAGCCAAATCCGGCAGAGAAATACCATTTCTATCCAGTATAGACATTGCCCTATCCAAGAACCTCAAAGGAAGACCCGTCTTCTCCCCATAAAGATCAACAATCCCAACCTCCACCACACTATCAACCAAATTAGAAAATTCATTTATTAAATCACTACTAGACAGCGCATCCTTAAGATCATCTGGCATTGGATCACCCCGCCCATTTAGATCAAGCAATGCGCCTCGCGAATCCCACTCCACCAAGCTTCGACTGGAAACTATCGAATCCAGATGATTCAACAAGGCGTCGATAGCTGGATGAGAAATCCCCTTGGCTTCACAGTACCGCCGCAAGCACAAAGACGCATAGAGCTGCTTCCCTTCAGAAGGACAGCTCTCCAATTTTTCAAGCAGCTTCACTCTATCCATGATGTCCACATCGTTGAATTAAATTCATATTAAATTTCCTGAGCAACGGATTACACACCGTACACGGCGTCTTGTCAGTGCCATGAATTCCACTCGTACTATTTTTACCACGCACGTTGGCTACAGATATCGTCGCACCATCCAAGTCAACACCCTTGTTTCTTGCTCTTGCGATCGCATTCACCTCAGCACATTGAGCATCGAACTCATTCGGCGGAATATCCTTCAATGCGTCCCCGACCTCTGGATTAGTAACGCCACCTTGATTTCGCCCAATAACGATACGCCCATCCTTGGAAACAATCACAGCAACGGTATTCGGTCGCTGCGATGCCGGCAGATTTTGTGCTTTATCTGCAAGCCGGCCCGCAAGGGTGCCACTCAAGCCCAAAGGATCCACCCACTGCACTGGACTTGGCGTGTATTGATAGACGTTCAGCCCACCCGCAAGTCCAATTGGATCCTTCGATACGAATCTACCGCTCTGCGGGTCATAATACCGATACCGGTTATAGTGCAGCCCCGTCTCATCATCAACCTGCTGCCCCTGAAACCGCAGCGAATTCCTCGGCGTAATCCCCGCCCCCTTCGACGCCCGCGCGATCACCTCCCGCGCTTCTCCCCACGCCTTATACGACGCCTCCCACACCACATCGCCTTCATCATCCGTCAGCAATTGCGGCGTGCCGATCTGGTCGCAGTGGTAATAGAACGCGTGCGCCTCACCCACCCGTTCCGGCAACCGTTGCAACGGATCGTCTTCCGGTACATAGCGATCGGTCTCACGGCGTGACGGCGTCTCGAACCCGTCTACCGATGCACTTACGTATTGCACCATCGGCACGAACGAACCCGCTTCGTAAAGGTAATGCGTGCTGCCCTGCTCCCCGCTCTCATACGCCAGCGTATCGCCATCCCACCCGAACACCGTGCGCTCGCCGTTCACCTCTTTCGCAATCCGACGGCCCAGCGCATCGTAGTAGTACCGCGACTCGCTCCGGCGAGCCACCTCGTCAACCGTCGCTGCAGTCATCCGATTGAACGCGTTCCACTCGTAACGCTGCTCACCCGCTGGCGATCTGCGATGAACGAGATTGCCGCGCGCGTCGTACGCGAAATGCTCCCCCGCGTATTGCTTCAACAGGTTGCCCAACACCTTGGGCACTTCCGCGGGGAACGTGCTCTCCGTAGCACGTACCGGACTCGGCCGGCTCTCCGTGCGAGGCGGCTCAACACGTACCGGGTCGATGATGTTGCTCGCCGGATCGAACGCGAACCGCTCCTTGCCCGCCGGACCAATCGACTCCAGCAACCGTCCGACCGGATCGTAACGATAGTCCGTCAACCCTCTGCGATTGTCTTCAATCTGCACGAGCTGGCCGGCCGCATCGTAGCGATACCGGCGCTCTGCCAGCGGCGCGGGTGCATTCGCACGCTGTACCGTGCGCTGCGCCAACCTGCCTGCGCGATCGTATCCAGTGTGTTGATCGATCTTGCTCGGCAGGGTACGTAATATCTCGCGATGCAGATCATCCCGCTCGATCTGAACGAGTTCCTTGCCGTCCAACATCAGTCCGTGAACATGTCCCGAGCCATACGTGAGCCAGTCGACAGCATGGCCGTCCGGCCGGACCGTTCTGATGCGGTTGCCGATTTCGTCGTACTGGTGATGCCACACGAAACTCCGGCTCGCGCCGAACAGGTCGTAAGCGTGATGCTCACGCACCAGATTGCCGACCGGGTCGAAGAACCGTTGAACGCGGCTATATCGATTGCCGGCCTCGATCAATCGTCCCAGCGGATCGTAGGCGAAACGCTCTGCCTCTTCGCCGACCGACCGGCCATCAAGCCGCCCACCGCGATCGTAGGACATCGTCATGACCTGTCCCGCCTCGTCGACCGACTCGAGACGGCTGCTCGCCTCGTCATACGAATAGCGCGTGGCCTTCCCGTCGAAATCGATCTCCTCGATCAATCGGCCTGTTGCGTCATAGCGGAACGTGTAATTCGCGTGATTCTGGTCGGTCAGTCCGACGATCCGACCGAGCCGGTCATAGCGATACGACAGCGATTGCCCCAATGCATCGGTGCGGATATTGATACGCCCGCTCGCGTCGTATCCGTAACGCGTGTTGCGGTTCAGCGGATCGATATGCGTCAGCAGACGCCCTTCCGCGTCGTAGCTCAACTGCTCGCGCCCCGCCGGCGACACGACTTCGATCAACTGGCCATTCGCGCCATAACGGTATGTCGTTACCCCACCCTCGGCATCTTTCGCTTCCGAGAGGCGACCCTGAGCGTCATACGCCCACTGCGATGTCTTGCCCGAGCAGTCGGTATAGCTGATCAACTGGCCGACGTCGTCATACTTCAGCGCTTTTACGCCCCCCTTGGCATCCTTGATCCGGGTAAGCAGCCCTCGCTCGTCGTACGCATACTCGGTCTTGTGGCCGAGCGGATCGACCTCCGCAACCATGTTCCCCGCATCGTCATATTCACGCAGCCACGGGTGCCCAAGCGGATCGGTCACGCGGACGAGTTGGTCCTTCTGGTCATACGCCATCTCGACCACGCTGCCGTCGGTACGTTGATGGCGGACGAAGTTGCCGCGCGCATCGTATTCCATGCGCTCAACGGTACCGTCGCGATGGATGTACTGAACGAGTTTGTCGTTCGCATCCCGGTACATCCACTCTTCGCTACCGTCCGGATGAATCACACGGAACGAATAACCCTTGCTGTCGTAGTAGTGGTGCGTGACATTGCCAAGCGCATCGGTCACGCTGACCATCCGGAAGTCCGGATGCCACGCGAGGCGAACCTCATCGCTGCCGTCATCGGCGTATTCGCGGAAGCATTTTGCCTTCGGCCCGTCACCGTTCCACTCGAGGTTCACACCTCGACCGGTGCGATCGGTATATCGCGTCACGAGGTGATGTCGATAACGGTATTCGCGGCGATTACCGTAGCGATCCGTCGCCCCGATCAAGTCGTTCTCGTCGTCGTACTCATAGTTCGCAAGCGTGCCGACGTATTCGCCTTGTGCGTCATGATGAGTGACGCCAACGATCCGCCCTCGCATGTCATGTCGGAACGCAACCTGAACGTGCGGTGCAATCAGGCGATGCAACCGCCCTTCCGCATCGTAGTCGAGCGTCACCTGATTGCCGGCACGGTCCTTGACGAATGCGAGACGGAACACGTTGCCGTGCCGCTCGTACGCTTCGAGCAACACATGCCCGCGCGTCACGGTCAACCACTGCTCGTCCAGCCGCAACAACGTTTGTCCCTCGGAAAGATCATCGTGCGCACTTCCGACGCGGAGCAGCGGGTATTCGATACTTCGTCCGGCGGCGTCGTGATAGACGAGCTTTTCCGCGGCAATATCGAAACGAGTCGTATATGGCGTAATCCAGCGTGCGCCCAGTTGGCCATGCTCGTCGTTCGCGTCGAAGAACGATCGATAGGTACGCGCCCAGACAATGGGCAACGGCCCGTCGATCGTGAAATCTTCGTGATTGATCTGCTCGTCGCCGAGCGCGAATCCGATTGAATTCAGGGAGGCGGCAGGTGGCGTCTTCACCGGGGTATGTGTCGGGCAACAACTCGGCCCCGGATGATGCGCTTCAGTGGTTTTTTGAACCTCCTCAATTCGATGCTCCGCGCGCGTCTCATTGACCTTCGCCGTCTTGTGTTCCTGAATCCCCGTCGAATGCGGCTTCGGATTGCGCTTGCGCCAGCTCCGCATGCCGTCTTCACCGATCGTGATGATCCACCCGATCTTGCCCGCATCGTTCCCATCGAGCTCGCGAATGCACTTCTGGACCGTCGGAATCCGCTTGTAGATATCGTCAGCGAAGAGCTGCAGCTTCTTCGTCGAATTCGGGTCGATCAAATCGGCGGCCGAGGTCACCGTGTTGATAGCGATCTTCCCCTCGACCTTGCGAATATCCGAGAGGAATCCCCCGATATTGTCGAGAATCTTCCTGCCGTCGTACGCAACGATAGCCGCCCCGACACCCTTCAGATGCGACCCGGCCGACTTCACGTTGTGCCCGACTTCGTACTTTTTCCCCGCCGCGTGTGCGAACACGTCGGCAATCGCCTTCATCAGATCGCCGATGAATTTGGCGCAGTGGTCGAGCAGTTCCTTCAGCCCGTCACGTATCACCTTCAGGAATTTCTCGATCTCGCCCGCGTAACGCTCCTGCACGTTCGCCACCATCGCCGAGATGATCGAATCGCGCAGCGCCAGCATGGCAGCCTCCCCCGCTGCCTTGCCGCTCTCGACGACCTTCTGTCGAATCAGCTTCAGCACGGGGCGCGCGCCAAGCCGAAGCTCGGCCGTAGCCGGCGGCAGCGGCACGACCCCGATCAGGTCGAGACCGAGGTTGACCCAGTCGAACATGTCGATCGGTTTGTCGCCATGCTCGATCATCGCCTTGATATCGAGCACCGCATCGACTGCCGCAAAGATATTGGCCAGAACCGGCACGTTCTCCGCGACCGTCTTCAGCCGGCCGACGTTGACGACGCCGCCGCTGACCTTGATCAGCCACTTGTCGAATGAATCGATGCCAGCTTGTACATCGGCCTCCGTGATCTTCATGATCGGAGACACGAACACATCGGTAGGTTTGGGTTGAAGGACGCCCGCAGCGGTCATGATTTTTCTGTTCTCGAATAGGTGAAAGGGGCGACGCTCAGCTCATTTTCAGCACGGCTGCGGCGCTACGCGCCGTCTGCGCGAGACCGCTGACCTGCTGAGCGGCAGCACTCAACTGGCCCGCTTGCGACAGCGCCGCCTGCGCTCCCGCCGGCAGCATATTGGCCGCAGCCTGCTGTGCGATACCGAGGCCCTGGCCTGCTACCGCCTTCGCCAACGCGGCTCCGCCCTGCGACGCCGAGCTCGCCAATCCCGCGACCGTTTTCGCCGCACCCAGTGCATTCGACGCACCCGCCGGCAACATGCCGCCTACCGCCTGCTGCGCCATGCCCATGCCTTGACCAACGGCGGCCTTCGCCAGCGCCGCGCCACCCTGCGTCGCCGCACCGGCCAGGCCCGTCAGCGCGCCGGCGGCACCGCCTGCTGCCGGCAAAAACGAACCGAGCTGCGCCTGCGCGGTTTCAGCGGCGCCTGCCGCCGGCGCCGGATTGCCCGGCCACGGCGCCACATCGAACCGGCTCGACTGCTGATCCTGCGAGCGGGGATCCTCCCCGAACTTCACCTGCACCGCCCCCGGTGGCAGGCCGCTCACGATCATGTGCCCGTTGTTATCGAGCGCTCCTTTCTTCAACAGCCCGCCATTCGCATCGAACACCGAGAACAAACCGCCCTTCACCGGTTGGCCGTTCCCGTACGTATGCAACAACTCCAACTGCCCCGGCTGATCCGGCCGTGGACTCGGCAACGGATACCCCATGCTCGCCGGCCCCGCGAACGTATGCGACGCCCCCTTCACATCCACCGCGCCCGGCGTATGAATCTCGATGTTCCCGCCTTGAATGCGGATATACCCGCCGCCGCTCGTCAGCAGGATCCCCTGATCGGCCGCGATCTCGATCCGGTCCGTCGCCGACACCACCTTCACCGCCTTCTGCGCGGTCACCTCGATGTTGTCCGACTGCGCCTGGATCTCCACCTTGCCCTTGCCCGCGAACAGCTTCATCCCCGCGTTCTGCACGAACAGGCTCAGCTTCTGCCCGATGCTCCCGATCAGCGACTTGCCTGCGGCCACATGCACACTCTGCCCGCTCGCCACGTTCACGTGATCGTTCGCGACCACATGTACCGACTGCTGCGTCGACATCCCGATCCCCGACGGGCTGCCGAACAGCATCACCGGCTCCTTGAACGCGTTCGCGTTACCCGTGCCGCCGCCGGCCGTACGCCCGCCCGACGCGCTACCCGATGCGCTGTCCTGCGTCGCATCCGTGAACGCGCGCATCGTGTCCTGCGCGTCCTTCAGGCTTTCCGCCTGATGCTGCTCGCTCACGCCCGACATCGCCTCGACGAGACTCTCGCCCGTCACGAGTTGCTGCTGCGCTTCCTTCACGTCGAGCGGCTGGCTGTTCGCCGCCTTCGGATGCGTCGTCACGTACAGGCCCTGGCTCGCCCGCACCGCGCCGTACGCATCCGAGCGCAGGTCGAACCCGCTGCCGAGGTACGACCCGCGCGAATTGCCGTTCTGGTCGATGATGTAGCCCAGATGCAGCAGGCTGTTCGCACTGCTGCTCATCAGCTGCACGCGGTTCTGCCCGGTCGCGTCGTCCATCACGAGCTGGTTGTAGCCGCCGCCCGAATACTCCTTCGACCGATACCCGGACAGGATCCCGTCGGTATGCCATTGCGGCTGGTTCTCACCGTTGTACACGCGCCCGACCGCGAGCGGCCGGTCGCAGTCGCCGCCGACGTAGTCGATCAGCACTTCCTCGCCGATGCGCGGCACATGCACGCCGCCGTAGCCGCCGCCCGTATCCGACTGCACGACGCGTACCCAGCACGACGCGTTCTCGTTGCCCGGATTCAACCGGTCCCACACGAACTGCACGCGGATCCGGTTCAACTCGTCGGTATAGACCTCCTCGCCCTGCGGCCCGACGACGATCGCCGTCTCGAGGTGCATCTCCGGTTTACGATGCTCGAACGGGCTGCGATACGGCACGCTCACGCGCTGCGCTTCGACTTCGACGAGATAGAAGCCGGCCGATCCGTCGTCGTGCTGCACGCGAAACGCGGGATCGGTACCGTAGTTGTCCTGTGCCTGCGTCAACGCTTCGCGCAGGCTGTACGGAAAGTCCGCGCTGTCGCTTGCGACGGGCAGATTGTTCTCGATCCACCACGCCACCTCGATCGCGGCGAATTCGCGCTGATCGGCGGGATCACGATCGTGCTCGGGATGGTCGGCCAGCGTGAAGCGCCGGCCGGCATCGATCGCGCGCACTCCGCCCGCGGCATGGAAACGCTTCGCCCGCGACTCCCACTCCTCCATCTTGATCTTCGTCAGATGGTCGCCGCGCGTCTGGTCGAGATAGGTGTAGGCGCCCGTGTACTCGTAAACTTCGAGTTGATCCGGCAACTCGCCCTGGCCGCCCATCGTCGGCAACGACGTGCCTTTCGGGTTCGACGGCTGCGAAGGATTCTTGTAGTCGAACGTGCGCGTCGTACGCGTCACGCTCTGCAGCGTGCGCGTACCCGACCATTGCGTGAACGCGTCGGGTTCGCTGGCCGCGTCGCCGCGATAAAAGCGCACGGTTTCCGGCGACAGCGGCGCGAACGCCTGCAGGTTGTCGGTGATCACGAGCGTATGCGACTTGCCGTCGTCGGCCTGCTGCCATGCGCTGTAGAGCCCTTCGCTCTCCATCAGCCGATGCACGAAATGCCAGTCGGTATCGTGCTGGCGCGTGTACGAGCGGTTCGGCAAGGGCTTGGTCAGCGCGAAGCGGAAATGCCCCTGCGCCTGCGGGTGCTGGTTCAGCACGTCGCTGATGATCTGGTCGACGGTCGTGTCGTTCCAGAGCCGCTGATCGCGACGAAACTTCAGGAAGTGGGTGAAATCGGCGAACGCGAGCTGATAGGTCGTGAGCCCACCGTCGTCACCGAGCCGGCGCGCGGTATGCACATAGCCATTGATCGGCCGGTAACCAAGATCGCCTTGCTGGATCCACAACGTGACGGGCTGGGCGATCAGCTTTTTAAGTTCCACATCGCTGTCGGTCGACAGCACGTCGAGCGTGAACTCGTATGCGCGCCCGATACGCGAGCGACCGACTGCCCGCTGAACGGTCAGGACGTTGGCCCCCAATGGCGTATCGAGCTTCAGCAACCGGTCCTGCTGAAGCAACCCGCCGCGCAATGCGGCGATTGTGTTCTGCATGTTCATGAACGGCCTTTTTTCTTTTGACACGCCCTCGGATGGCGCGAGCATTCGATTTTGCTCGCGCGATTTTACAGACAAAACCTCGCACGCCCTCAAATCTGACCTGATTTAAACGAGCAGAATCAGATCAGTCCGCGTGCCACGCGGGTGGACGGCAACCATGCCCGCCGTCCCGCACATCGATGAAATCGCTTTCAATCAGGGCCAATTCGACTTCCGGCGCGGCCCGGTTGCGAGTAGTGTCTACGTGCCCGTCTTGCGGCCCGCCGCGCCCCCACCCGGCGCCGGCGCCAACCCACACCACGCTGACCACTGGAGATCTGCGATGAAACGTTCGAAATTCCTGCTGTCGGGCCTGCTGCTCGCGTCGGCCCTCGGCTTCACGGCCGTTGCCGCGCACGCGGAAGACCTGCTCGATTCAGTGAAGAAAGCCGGCGTGCTGCGCGTCGGCCTCGAAGGCACGTATCCGCCGTTCAACTCGCGCGGCACGTCGGGGCAACTCGAAGGCTTCGACGTCGACGTCGCGAACGCGGTCGCCGGCAAGCTCGGCGTGAAGACGCAGTTCGTCCCGACCGAATGGAGCGGCATCATCGCGGGCCTGCAGGCCGGCAAGTTCGACGTGATCGTCAATCAGGTCACGATCACGCCGCAGCGCAAGGAAGCGCTCGACTTCAGCCAGCCGTACACGTACTCGGCGGCGCAACTGATCCAGCGCAAGGACGACACGCGCAACTTCAAGTCGCTCGACGACTTCAAGGGCAAGAAGCTCGGCGTGACGCTCGGCACCAACTATGACCAGATGGCGCGCACCGTGCCCGGCATCGAGGTGCAGACGTATCCGGGCGCGCCGGAGAAGCTGCGCGACCTCGCCGCGGGCCGGATCGAGGCGACGCTCGACGACCGCCTGATGCTGCCGTACATGATCAAGACGTCGAACCTGCCGCTGCGCGCGGGCGCGGTGCTGAACGGCGGCAAGCAGGAAATGGCGATCCCGTTCCGCAAGGGCAACCCGAAGTTCGAGAAAGCGATCAACGACGCGCTCGATTCGTTGCACAAGGACGGCACGCTGAAGAAGATCTCGATGCACTGGTTCGGCAGCGACGTGACCGTGCCGGTCGCGCAGTAAGCGGCCCGGCGCTTCAATGCGTCACGCCCTTCGTCTCGACGAAGGCGTGACGCCTCCCCTCAAGCCGCTTCGTCGAAGCGCGCCAGCAGCATCTGGCCGATCGGTGTCAGCGCCGGGCGCGCGGCCACGGCGTTCATACGCACCTGCGTATCGTCGACCAACCGCTTCTCGACCAGCACGGCGAAGGCCGGATTCGACGGATCGACGCTGTCCGGCGCACGCGCGACGCGCAACAGCATCGAGAATTCATGCGGACTCAGCATGGTCCCTGTCTCCTGATCGTCCGCGGCCCGGTTCGAACCGTCGTCGATCGTATTTTCGAATGAAATGGCGCGATGCATGACCGCTGCGCCGCCGGGAGCGAGATCCCGGTCGGCCCCCACCTGCGACGCGAGCACATCGTCGCGAGCGGGTTGCGCACGTTCCCGGTCCGGCAGTGCCGCCACGACGGGAACGTGCAACGTTATGGGCGCCCCATGACGCGACCGTGACAGGAAAACGGGGCGCAAATCGGTGCACGTCACACACCGCTTTCGGTTCGATGCCGCCACGATCGACGAAGACGGGCCGCATCGCCTGTCAGGCCGTCCACTGACCACTCGCCAGCCGTTTCGCCCCCTTCATCGCGGATCGACCGAATACGGGAAAGTCCCCTGCTTCGATCCGTTCGCATGGCGCATGCAGCGCACGACTACGTTCACCGCGCGCCCGAGCGTCATCCCGATGAGCACGCCCCATACCGCGAACGACAACATCACGAAGCCGCCCGTCGCCGCCCACGGCGCATGCACGGCGACTGCGTAATGGATGCCCGTTTCGGCGACGAACGTCAGCATCAGCGTGACGAGCAGGCTCGCATCGCCCGGCAGGCGCACGCGCAGGCCCGACGAGGCCGGACGGAACGCGAGCCGCCACCGGCTTGCGTGCAGCCAGCCCAGCGCCCCGCCGCCCAGGACGGCCGCCAGCGCGACTGCGTTCGCGTCGATGCCCGCATGCGGAAAGCGTTCGTTCAGACTGACGATGCCGAGCATCCCGAACACGACCGGCGAGATCAGCGGTCGGGCAGCCGGTACCTCGCGCGGGAAACAGCGCTTGATGCCGATATAGAGCAGCACGCAGAACATCACGTAGACGTAAGGCTTCAGGTGAAGGAGCGCGGACATGGTCGGAGTCGCCTGATCGGAGTGGACACGGCAACACCGTACTGCCGGATCCCGGCAGGCGGCGGGGGCTTGCGACGGGCGGCCGGAATTCGCGGACGAGTGGCGCGTCGCGGCGATGATCGTTCGGCTGATCGGGAAGACCGATATGCCCGCGAATCCGGCGGCCGGTGACTTCCGAACCGAAAGGCCGGCGCTTCATGCTCGACACGACACCTGCCGCGTCTGGTGTCCTTCCGCAGCCCCTTCCACTACACTCGTGACGGAAACCGGCCAACCGTCGGCAGCCGACGCGCTTCGTCGCGGCCGCGCACCGTTCGTCGCAATGCGTGCGCAGTCGGCCCGCCCGGCAGTAAGGTCAAGACCATCAGCGCATCGCGCGCCATCCTCACCCGACATCATGCGAGCCACGTCCGACCCTTCGCCGATTTCGCCGCCACCCGCCAGCGCGGCGCCGCGATTGTTGCGCGATCCGGCCGCACTGCTCGCGTTCGCGTGCTTCAACTCGGTCGTCGGCCTGGGTTTCTGGGCGCTCCATTTCCAGGAACCGCTATTGCCCGACCTCGTCGTCGCCAACGCGATCGGTTTCTCCGCGCTGCTGCTCAGTCACGCCGCCGACTGGCTTCTGCCGCACAAGCCGGGGCTCGCACTCAAGGCCATCGTGATCACACCGGTCAGCGTGCTCATCGGTTTCGAGATCACGGCAGCGATCATCAGCGGGAACGTGCCGCACGTGTTCGGGCACGCCCGCATCGGCACGTGGGACAACTACGGGCCGTCGTTTCTCATCTCGGCGATCCTGTTCGTGTGCGTGTCGCTGTTCCTGCAGTCGATGCGCATGCGCGCGACGCTCGAGACCGAGCGCCGCGAAGCCGCCGAGGCGCGCCAGGCCGAGACGGCCGCGCGCCTGGCGCTGCTGCAGGCGCAGATCGAGCCGCACTTCCTGTTCAATACGCTCGCGAACGTGCAGAGCCTGATCGAGCGCGATCCGGCGCGCGCGTCGACGATGCTCGACAGCCTGAACCGCTACCTGCGTGCGAGCCTGCGACGCACGCGCGATGCGACGTCGACGCTCGGCGAGGAGCTCGAGCTCGTCGACGCGTTGCTGAAGATCGCGTCGATCCGGCTCGGCGAGCGGCTTTCCTATGCGATCGACGTGCCGGCGGATCTGCATGCGCTGCCGTTCTCGCCGCTGCTGCTGCAACCGCTCGTCGAGAATGCGCTGCTGCACGGGATCGAGCCGTCGATCGACGGCGGTGTGATCGTGATTCGCGGCAGGATGCGTGGCGACAGCCTGGAACTGAACGTGATCGATACGGGCGTCGGCCTCGGCAAAGGCAACTCGCGCCTGCACGGCGGCGTCGGGCTCGCCAACGTTGCGGCGCGCATCCGGACGCTGCACGGCGAGCGCGGTCGCGTCTCCGTCGAAACGAATGCCGCCGCCGCGCATGGCGTCACCGCTACCCTGCTGATTCCGATCGACTGACATGCCGACCGCCCTCATCGCCGACGACGAACCGAACCTGTCCGCGTCCCTCGCGCAGCGGCTGAATCAGCTCTGGCCCGAACTGGACATCGTCGCGATGCCGCGCAACGGCATCGAAACGCTGGCCGCGCTGAACGCGTCGCCGCGACCGGACATCGCGTTTCTGGATATTCGGATGCCCGGCATCGACGGGCTGAAGCTCGCGGCGCTGGCGCCCGACGTGCATGTCGTGTTCGTCACGGCCTACGACGAATACGCGGTCGACGCGTTCGATCGTGCGGCGGTCGACTATCTGCTGAAGCCGGTGACGGACGAGCGGCTGCTGCGCTGTATCGCGAAGCTGCAGCGCGGCGGGCCTGCGCTTGCGCAGGGCGATGCGCTCGCGCAGGCGGCGCAAGCGCGGGACGCGGCGCCGATCCGATGGCTGACGGTAGGCGTGAAGGATGCGACGCGGCTCGTCTCGGTCGACGACGTGCTGTACTTCCAGGCGTCGGAGAAATACACGGAAATCGTGACGGCCAGCGAACGGCTCGTGATTCGCACGCCGCTGAAGGAACTGATGCAGCGGCTCGATCCGGAGCGGTTCGCGCAGGTGCATCGCGGCGTGATCGTTGCGTACGCAGCGATCGATCGCGTCGAGCGAGACCTGTTGGGACGGTTGCGGATCCGCGTGCACGGGCAGCGGGAGATGCTGCCGGTCAGTCGTGCGTATGCGGGGTTGTTCAGGCAGATGTGACGGTATCTGCCTCCATGCGCTGCGCCCGGAGGGACGACACTGCCGCCATGCCGTTCGCCGGCGCACGGATCAATTACAGGCGTCGAGCCCGAGCACACCTGTTCGCAGCATCACACGTCCCTTGTCCTTGATGAACGACAGACTGTATGCGCGAATGCGCTGCCCGGCGACGCACTGGGCACGGCTTGTATCGATCGAGTAATTGAATTCGGAAACGCACTGCCCGACGGGGAACGTCGACGACGTACGCACGGCATCGGGGCTGTGGTCGCGTCCGGGATAGTACAGATAGGCCGCGTCATGCGCGTTCTTGAACGATCCGAACACGTCCAGATGCTGCGCAAGGAATGTGGCAACGGCGCGCGCCCGTGCCGGACCGCTCGTCGTGGCCGCAAGCGACCGCGATAGCTCCGTGATGTTCGTGCCGAGCGAAAACTTCGGCGCTGCATACGCGGCGAAACCGTCCGGCGACGGGAATGTCGCCCAGAAGTCGCGATCCATCTGCTGGACCTCGGCTTGCGTCAGGCAGTCTTGCGCCGACGGTTGGGAAAATGCGACAGCGCTGCCACCGGCCAGCACTGAAACCAGGACGGTGACGCACCACGTCTTAACGATCTGCATTTTTCTTTTTCTTGGCAAAGGTAATGTGAAACTCGTTATTGAGGTCTTGCGTTGTGCTCTTTTCGAGCTCGATGCCCTTGGCCAAACGGTCCTGCGCAAACTTCAGATAACTGGCGGGCACGAAGAACCCCTTCAGTTCGGAGGCCTTCTGCATACCGAAGTTGATCGCATCGCTCTGATTTCCGCCAAGCAGGATCGGTGCACCCGTGCTCGTCTGCGCATAGACGAAAGCTGCATGCCCGCCCTTCCGGTGCTTGTATATCGCAACGGCACCGAACACGGGTTTGTCGATTTTCACAAAATTCTTGCTGTGACGGAATGATTGAGAATCTGCCGGTGCAGAGGTCATCGGATACCCGGCCTGATGCAGACACCAGTTTGCAAATGACGCACACCAGGGGTTGCCGTCGCCGACCAGCGTCTTGAGATTGACGCCAACTTCCTCATGATAGTTGATCGTCTGCGTAATCACGTCCTCTTTCTGCCCGTGCCACAACTTGGCCTGTTCGATTGCATACGTCATCCACGGCGCCTCGCCCGAATCCGTGTTCAGCGTTGCAATCGGATGCCCCTGGCCTTGCTTGCTGCGATCGAGCGTGGTGTCGGGCTTGCCCGACTTGTTTGCCGTCGCGGGCGCCGCCGACGCGCCTTCCGCATCCGAACCCGTGACAGGTGCCGCGGCACGTCCCGGCTCGGTGTGTGTCGCGCCGACTCCCGTACTCGCCGCAGCAGGCGTGCCCGCCTTCGGACGATCCGTCGTGGTCGCAGGTGCCGCGACGCCCGGGGCCGGCTTCGCGATCTGGCTCAGGTCGACCTTCTGGCCGGCTGCGTCATCGGCCGTTTTGCCCGTGTCGCGTTTGCCACCGTCCGCGTGCGCCGGTGCGGAGTCGGACTTCGAATGTCCATGCGAGCGCGGCGCATGTTCGTCCGCCGGCTTCGTCATGTTGATGTACAGGTAATCGCCGGCAAAGATTCGCGTCGAATGAAGGTGATTGTCCTTCTGCAACTGCTCGACGCTTACTTTGAATTTCGCGGCGATCTTGCCAAGCGTGTCGTGCGAAACGATCTTGTAGCGGAAACCTGCCGGCTTGTCGTGGCGAACGGGGTCCTTCGCAAAGTGCGCACCGGTCGGCGCCGAGACCGTCAGCAGGTCGTGGAAAAACACGTAGGCCGACGATTTCGCCTGCGTCACGATCGTGCCGATCTCCTTCAGCTCCTCCGATCGCTCGATGAACAGCTTGAACTGCTCACCCGCCGCTTCGAACGGTAACAGCGGGAGTTGCCCCGTCCGATCGGTCTTCGTCGACAGGCTCTTGCCCTTGCTCTGCACGACGACCTTCTGGTCGGGAATCGGCTTTGCACCATCCGAAAGCGTCACCGTTGCCGTGCGAATCCACTGCTCATGTCGTGATTTGAGATAAGCGTTGAACCCTTCGTACTTCTCCATCGTCTTCATCATCGAATCGAGTTCGGCGTCGTTCATCGAATCGATCTTGCGCGTGCTGTCAAACCCTGTCCCGTGGCAGATGAACGCGATGTACTTCTCCGTATTGTTCTCCAATGGTGGCGCATAGACATACATCGCATCATGGATCGACATCGGATTGTATTTCCGGCGCAGCATCGCCTTCTTTTCCGCCAAACCGGTCTCGTAGTCGGGAAAGATCAAAAACTCGCCGCTCTTGGTGTCGCCGACACCGATGTGCGTCTTGATGATGCCGCCGTTCGGGTGCTTCTTGTAGTCGCGTGGCGGACGGATGTTGCCGGGGTTGTTGAATCGCCATGCAATCGCCCCGCCGCTGCGCAGCAGGATATCCCCGTTGTCAGCAACGTACTGGACGGTCAGCGTCGCCTTGTCGTGTGTCGCGGAAATGAACTTCGTCATGTCGGAATGCTCAAGATACCGAAATCAGTGCAGCGCCTTCGCCGTCTCCGACAGCGCGCGCTCGACCGTATAGTCCTGCTTCTCGGAATACTGCGCCTCCGCAACCGGAGCGAAGTAATAAGTCCACTCCACTTCGCCTCCGGCAAATAGACGGTAGGTTCTGGTGCTCACGGCACCGGGCTGGTTATAGCCGTGCGTAGCGTCCTTGTGCGCAGTCACCAGATAGACGTTCTTGCCTTTCACCGAGACCATCGCGTCGGTAATGATGTCGTCGCCGCCATTGAAGGTGCTGAACGACAGCTTGTAGTCGTTGAGCTTCTTCTTGTCGTTGACGATCGGGATCTGGTACAGCGTGTGGTCGCTGCTCTCCATGTAGAACGTGTAGTTCAGGTAGCGCAACCGGGCATTGTCGGCCAGCACGCCGGCAGTCAGCATCAGCACGCCATCCTTGACGTTCCAGCGAACGGCACCGCTCTCGTATTGTTCGGCATGCACGCTGCGCAGCGGCAGCGCGGCGACGACAAACGCAGCGGCCACCGTCGTCACGCTGCGCAGGAAACTGAACGATTTCATGGATTACTCTTCACCTTCGAGAATTCGGTTCATGACGGTCGCTGAAATCACGCCCGCGATATGGTCGGCGTCGACGAACTGCCCAGCCCGCTCCTCGATGCCGAGATGGAACGGGTCGTCGTCGGGAGACAACGCCCCGGATGCCGACTCGTCGTGTTCGTCGTGCAACAGCGGTTCGATCGTCACCGGATGCGGCTGCCAGGTGTCCGAACCGATCCGCAGCGTCAGCAGGTCGGGCTGGTCGAGAATCGCACGCGGCAGCCTGCCGTCCTCGGCGACCTGCCCTGCGTGAAGCACCTTGCCGGCGCTGTCAACGATCTGGAATGCCTTGCCGACCCAGCCGAAGTTTTCCGCCAGCAGGTCGGCGCCGATCGCGGCAAAGCGCAGGCTGTGCTTGCCAATCAATTCACCGGTCGGCAACGGCGGCAGCGGATACGACATGCTGGCCGGCCCGTTGAACAGGTGTTGCGCGCCCTTCACGTCGACCTTGCCTGGTGCGTGAATCTCGATGTTGCCGCCCTGGATGCGGATATACGCGCCGCCCGATGTCAGAACCAGCCCCTTGTCCGCGGCAACCTCGACCGTCGCAGTCGACGAAAGCACCTTGACGTCGCGCTGCGCCGTCAGCTCGATGTTGTCGGAGTGCGCCTGGATTTCCACCTTGCCCTTGCCCGAGAACAGCTTCATTCCCGCGTTCTGCACGAACAGGCTCAGTTTGTCGGCCACGCTCGCAATCAGCGATTTGCCCGCAGCGATGTGCGTATTCTGGCCGCTGACGAGATTGACGTGCTGATCGGCCGACACATGCGTGTTTTGCTGCGTCGACAGTGCGATGCCTGCCGGACTGCCGAACAGCATGACCGCTTCGTTGAATGCATTGGCACTCCCTGTCCCGCCTCCCGCCGTACGCCCGCCTGCCGCGCCGCCGGCGGTGTTTTCCTGCGTCGCATCGACGAACTTCTTCAACGCGTCGTAGCCCGACTTGAGCGTCTCGGCCCGATGCTGCTCGCTGACACCCGACAGCGCCTCGACCACGCTTTCCGCGTTGACGAGCTGCTGTTGCGTTTCGCGAACATCGAGTGGCTGGCTGTTCGCCTGCTTCGGGTGCGTCGTCACATACAGCCCCTGCCCCGCGCGCACGGCCCCGTGCGAATCGGTCTTCAGGTCAAAGCCGGTACCCAGGTATGCGCCGCGCGCGTTGCCGCTGTGATCGATCAGATATCCGAGATGCAGCAGCGAATTTGCGCTGCTGCTGTAAAGGCGCATGCGGTTCTGCCCGGTGGCGTCATCGAGAACCATCTCGTTGTAACCGGCACCCGAATACTCTTTCGACCGATAGCCGGACATGATGCCGTTGCTGTGCCATTGCGGCTTCACAGCGCCGTTATAGACGCGATGAAGAATAATTGGCCGATCGCAATCGCCGCCGATATAGCCAACCAGCACTTCCTCGCCGACGCGAGGAACATGCACGCTTCCGTAACCGCCGCCCGTGTCCGATTGGGCAACGCGAACCCAGCACGATGCACGTTCGTCGCCCTGGTTCTGTCGATCCCACACGAACATGACCTTGACCCGGTTCAGTTCGTCCGTGTGCACCTCTTCGCCCTTCGGACCGACGACAATCGCCGTCTCGAGCTCCATCTGCGGCTTCTTGTGATCGAGCGGGCTGCGGTACGGTACGGTGGTCCGCTGCGCTTCGATCTCGACGAGATGGAAACCCGCTGAACCGTCGGCGTGCGCCACCGCGAACGCCCCGGCGTCCGCATACGCAACCTTCACCTGTGCCAGCCGGTCGCGCAATCCGTGCGGAAATCCGGCTTCGTGGGCAGACACCGGAAGATTGTTCTCGATGTATCGCCAGACCTTTATGGCCGCGAATTCGCGCTCGCTTTCCGGGTCGTGATCGTGCTCCGGATGATTGTCCAGTACGAAGCGCTGGCCGGCATCGACGCCGCGCAACCCGCCGACGCCGAAGAAGCGTTTCGCGCGCGATTCCCATTCCTCGAGGCGGATTTTCGACAACTGCTCGCCGCGACGCTGATCCTGATACGTATAGGCGCCCGTATATTCGTAGACTTCCGCCTGCTCGGGAATGCTTCCCTGATCGCTGCGAGTGGGCAACGTCGTCCCGTTGGGGTTGAAGGGCGTCGACGGCGACTTGTAATCGAACGTCCGCGTCGTATGTACAGCGCTTTGAAGCGTTCGCGACCCGGACCACTGCGTCAATGCATCGGTTTCGCTGCGCGTTCCAGAACGGTAGAACTTCGCGTGCCGCGAAGATGCGTCATCGAGCGAATGTATGCCATCGGTGATGACGAGCGTGTGCGACTTGCCGTCCTTGCCCTGCTGCCAGAAGCCGAACAGGCCTTCATCCTCCATCAGCCGGTGGACGAAATTCCAGTCGGTCTCGCTTTGACGGCAGTACGACCGCGACCGGAGCGGTCGCGACAACGCAAACTGGAAATGGCCCCGCGCCTGCGGATGCTGGTTGAACACATCGGCAATGATTTGGTCAACCGGCTGGTCCTGCCAGTACCGCATATCGCTGCGGAATTTCAGGAAATGCATCCACGGCCCGTACGTCAGCTGATAGGTCGTGAGACTTCCGTCGGCGCCAAGGCGTCTAGCCGTGTGGATATAGCCGTTGATGGGCAGATATGATTTATCCGCCTGCTGGATCCACAGCGTCATCGACTGTGCGATCAGTGTCTTGAGTTCGATGTTGCCGGATGCCGACACCACGTCTAGCGTCACGCTGAAATCACGCCCCAACTCGGAACAGGTCACAGCGCGACGCGGCACGATTGCATTCGACGGCAACGACGGAATATCCGTCTTGATCAGTCGGTCCTGCTGAATCAGGCCGCCGCGAATAGCCTGGACCAGCTCGATCATGTTCATGATTTACCCGTATCGCTTTTGTTATGCGAGCCGACACTTCTCCTCTCTCATGGAGTTGACCCCGCTCTCGAATCGCTGGCGATTCTACCGGTTTTCGTCCGAAGGTTTGTGTCAAAAAAGGCAATTGAAATAGATGCCCGCTACAAACTTACAAATACACATAAAAACGAAAGAATTAAGAAGGCGTATTGAAATATATGGTAGCTTTTACCTGACTGACTCATGCTCGCCTCCGCTGATTCATGGGCAAATCCAATGTATCCGCAACAATCGGACGGGCGCATTTGCGGCCCCACCGTCGTTTCGTTACCGATGCGGCCATTCGACGGAAAGTCGCTCCACGCGACGCGTACCGCGAGCCGTACCTGCCCGTCTGACAGGCTCGCGAGAAGTGCAGTGCTGCGATGCGGATACGTGTTGAGAGCCTGGAACGTCGAATGGTGAACGGTGAACGACATTCGCCCCTGAAGAGCTACCGCCTGCGGCCCAGACCTGCAAGCCCTAGCTGCGAAAATTTGTCGATCGTGCCGGCAAATGTCGAGGGGACGGACTACGTGTCGCATCTTGGGCGAACGACAATCCATCCAGTCGGAAGAGCGTTGCAACGAGCTACCCGACGCCACCGATCGCCTCGCGCACGCGCGTACATGCTCACAGCGTTTACCGCGACAAGCCGTCACCTATCGTCCGGCATCGGGACGCCCATTCACACTCGGCCGATGCCAGGTTTCATCGTTGAGTTCACCGCTACTGAAGGAACAATTCGAACGCGCAACCCCAGGCCCGCCCCCAATACAGCCCGTCAGTAATTCATGATATTCATACAATCCAATCAAACCACCAACCGATACGAATTTCCGGGAAATATCAGATGCGAATTTTTAAAAATCCAATAAATTAAACAATATCCCAAAAAATTCCCACCAAAAATCCTGACAACAATTTCAGCCATCTCTGCACCTCGAACCGCTCCAGGGCTGAGTTCCTTATTTCGCCATTTAGCTTCGATTCCAGATATTTCGCAGGCGTCATCGTCATGATGGTCGATACAACAAACACCGGGTTTACTACCAAGCACGGCGCTATCAACAGTCGGTTCATCCAGTCTCCTGCGCCCAATTCGCCATAAGGCATATGTGCTGATAAAGCACTCAAGCCGCACATGATACCCATGGTGACAATTCGCCGCAGGACATGAGAGATCAACTCGGATTTAACTGGCCCGATCGTTATAAGAGTCTCACTAGGACCAAGCAACGAATTTAAAAATTCCCCCCAAAGAAATCAGCACGAATATCCGATGCGCGCTGCCAAACAGGTCCCAGGCAAAGAAAACCTGAATACGACAAAGGGCGACGCAAACGTCGCGCCGCCCTTTGTTGTGAAATGTGTTGCGAGGATGTAGTCGACTCTCACGAAGCCGGCAACATTCGCCCACGAACGTGCCGCTACATTCGATGCCGAAACGATGAACCGGGCTACATGTCGCCGCACGGAACCAGCGACAACGCGCGAGCCGGGAAAGTGAACGCAGAAACGACAAAGGGCCGGGAGGCAAAACCTCCCGGCCCTTCGTTCAATTTGGTGCCGGCTGCAGGACTCGAACCCGCCACCTGATGATTACAAATCAACTGCTCTACCAGATGAGCTAAGCCGGCGTAGCGCGAGATTCTACCTCATTTCACGATCTTGAGGCGAGGTCTGCTGCCACCTTTTGAACCGTCGCCATCGCCGTCGGTTTTCGGCGGTTCGTCGGCGCCTTCGGAGGGTTCCTCGTTCGCGCCGCTGTCGGCCACCGGCGTCAATACGGCAGGCGATTCGTCGCGCTGCGCCTCATCCGCCTCCACGGCTTCATCATCGAACGCACCCGAATCCGCGCCTTCACCCGCAACCGCATCGACCTGGAACGCCATGCCCTGCCCGTTCTCGCGCGCATAGATCGCGAGCACGTTGGCAACCGGAATCTCGATCTTGTGCGCCTTCCCGGAGAACCGGGCCGTGAACTCGATCCACTCGTTGCCCATCTGCAACTGGCTCGTCGCCTCGAAGCTGATGTTGAGCACGATCTCGCCGTCACGCACGAACTGACGCGGTACGCGCGTCGAGTTGTCGACCCTCACCGCGATATGCGGCGTGTAACCGTTATCGGTGCACCACTCGTACAACGCGCGCAGCAGATAAGGCTTCGTTGAAATCTCTTGCATCACAATCCTCGAACCCGGAGCGGGGGCGCGGCACGCCGCGCCGCCCTCTCCGTCATGCACTCATTGCACCATCAACGACGCATGACCTTTTCGGACGGCGTCAGTGCTTCGATGTAGGCCGGACGGCTGAAGATCCGCTCGGCGTACTTCATCAGCGGCGCCGCGTTCTTCGACAGCTCGATGCCGTAGTGATCCAGACGCCACAGCAGCGGTGCGATCGCGACGTCGAGCATCGAGAACTCCTCGCCGAGCATGTACTTGTTCTTCACGAAGATCGGCGCGAGCTGCGTCAGGCGATCGCGGATCGCGAGGCGTGCCTTCTCGTGGTTCTTCTCCGCTGCCTTGCCCTTCTCGTTCTCGAGCGTGCTGACGTGGACGAACAGTTCCTTCTCGAAGTTGAGCAGGAACAGGCGTGCACGTGCGCGCTGCACGGGGTCGGCCGGCATCAGTTGCGGATGCGGGAAGCGCTCGTCGATGTACTCGTTGATGATGTTCGATTCGTACAGGATCAGGTCGCGCTCGACCAGGATCGGCACCTGACCGTACGGGTTCATCACCGAAATGTCTTCCGGCTTGTTGAACAGGTCGACGTCACGGATTTCGAAGTCCATGCCCTTCTCGAACAGCACCAGCCGGCAACGCTGGGAGAACGGGCAAGTTGTGCCGGAATACAGAACCATCATGTTTGCGTTTCCTCAAAAAAGCCGAGGGCCGGCACGCGGCGAACCCCTTCCGGGGTTCCACCTTGCGCCGGCCCCACGCCGGTCAGGCGTGATTACTTGATATCTTTCCAGTACGCGGCATTGAGCCGCCAGGCCAGGAAAGTCAGGACACCGAGAAAGATCAGCACCCATACGCCGAGGCGTTTGCGGGTCTGCTGAGCCGGCTCGGACATCCAGGTCATGTACGCCACCAGGTCGGCAACCGCAGAATCATAATCCACCGCGGACAGTGTCCCCGGTGTGACCTGCTGGAAGCCGACGAGCGTATGGACCTTCTCGCCCGTCTCCTCGTCCGTCTTGTCTTCGAATTTGGCGGTGCGCTGCCCCTGCAGCTGCCACAGTACATGAGGCATGCCGACGTTCTCGAACACCGCGTTGTTCCAGCCGCTCGGCCGTGTATCGTCGCGGTAGAAGCTCCGCAGATACGTATACAGCCAGTCGCGGCCGCGCGCACGCTCCTCGACCGACAGGTCGGGCGGCGAGGTGCCGAGCCAGTTCTTCGCGTCTTCGGGCCGCATCGCGACGGACATCGTGTTGCCGACCTTGTCGGTCGTGAACAGGAGATTCTTTTCGATCTCCTTCTGGGATATGCCCAGATCCGTCAGACGGTTGTAGCGCATCAGGTTCGCGCTGTGGCAGTTCAGGCAATAGTTTACAAACAATTGCGCGCCGTGCTGAAGCGAAACGAGATTTTCCGTGTTATCGGGCGCCCGGTCGAGCGGAAAATTACCCTCCGCCCGAACCGCCGGCGCCGCCAGCAGCGCACACGCGGTCGCCCCGATCAGCGCGAGTGTCGAAAGCAGTTTCTTCATGTCGTTCTCTCCTCGCTCACGTTAATGGGGCTTGAAGCGCACCCGCTCCGGCGGCTGCTTGAACGTGCCAAGCGGCGTCCAGACGGGCATGCCGAGGAAGAACGCGAAGTAGATCAGCGCACAGGCCTGCGCGATCAGCGTCGAGGCCGGCGATGGCGGCCGCGTGCCGAGGAACCCGAGGGTCAGGAACGCCACGACGAAGATCCCGAGGAACACCTTGTGGAATAGCGGCCGGTAGCGGATCGACTTCACCGGGCTGCGGTCGAGCCACGGCAGGAAGAACAGCGAGACCACCGCGGAACCCATCACGACGACGCCCCAGAACTTCGACTCCGTCAGGTACATGAACACGACGATCGCCGCGGCCAGCACCGGCAGGCCGACCTTCCACTTGCCGCGCGCGCGGATCAGCGCGAGCACGCCGAGCAGCGCGATCACGATCATCAGGACGATCTTGAACGGGTCGGTGGTCGCGCGCAGCATCGCGTAGAACGCGGTGAAGTACCAGACCGGCGCGATCTCGGGCGGCGTCTGCAGCGGGTTCGCCGGGACGAAGTTGTTCGCCTCGAGGAAGTAGCCGCCCATCTCCGGCGAGAAGAACACGATCAGCGCGAACACCATCAGGAACCCGCACACGCCGAGGAAATCGTGCACCGAGTAGTACGGATGGAACGGGATGCCGTCGAGCGGCACGCCGTTCTCGTCCTTCTTCGCCTTGATCTCGATGCCGTCCGGGTTGTTCGAACCCACTTCGTGCAGCGCGACGAGGTGCGCGATCACGAGGCCGACCAGCACGAGCGGAATCGCGATCACGTGGAACGCGAAGAAGCGGTTCAGCGTGACGTCCGACACGACGTAGTCGCCGCGAATCCACAGCGACAGGTCGGGGCCGACGAACGGGATCGCCGAGAACAGGTTCACGATCACCTGCGCGCCCCAGAACGACATCTGGCCCCACGGCAGCAGGTAGCCGAAGAACGCCTCGGCCATCAGGCACAGGAAGATCGCGCAGCCGAAGATCCACACGAGTTCGCGCGGCTTGCGGTATGACCCGTAGAGCAGCCCGCGGAACATGTGCAGGTAGACGACCACGAAGAACATCGACGCGCCCGTGGAGTGCATGTAGCGGATCAGCCAGCCCCACGGCACCTCGCGCATGATGTACTCGACCGACGCGAACGCGAGCGTCGAGTCGGGCTTGTAGTTCATCGTCAGGAAGATGCCGGTGACGATCTGGTTGACCAGCACCAGCAGCGCGAGGGAGCCGAAGAAGTACCAGAAGTTGAAGTTCTTCGGCGCGTAGTACTCGGAAACGTGCTTCTTCCAGGTGGACGTGAGCGGGAAGCGCTGATCGATCCAGCCGGTGAGACCTGTCGTGGAGACTTCCTTGTTGTCGGCCATCACGCTTCTCCTTTCTCGTCCTTGCCGATCACGAGGGTCGTTGCCGACGTGAACATGTAGGGCGGGATGTCGAGATTCTGAGGCGCCGGTTTGTTCTTGAACACACGGCCGGCGAGGTCGTAGGTCGAACCATGGCACGGGCAGAGGAAACCGCCCGGCCAGTCGTCCGGCAGGTTCGGCTGCGGACCCGGCGTGAAGCGTTGGCTTGGCGTGCAGCCGAGGTGCGTACACACGGCCATCACGACGAGAATGTTCTTGCGATCGGCCCGCGCGCGATATTCGTTCGCGCAATACGCGGGCAACGGCATCGTATAGGGCTTTTCGGTGGTCGGATCGGCCACTTCCTTGTCGGCCTTGACCACGTCGGCCAGCATCGCGTCGGTGCGGTTCAGGATCCACACCGGCTTGCCGCGCCACGGCACGGTCACCATTTCACCGGGCTTCAGCCCGCTGATGTCGACTTCGACCGGTGCACCGGCCGCTTTCGCTTTCGCGGACGGCGCAAGCGACGCCGCGAAAGGTATGACGGTGGCTACGCCTCCCACGCCACCTGCTACGGATGTCGCAATCAGCCAGGTACGGCGGCCGCTGTCGACGCGTTTCTCTTCCTTGTCTCGCATCACACGCCCCACTTCTGAGTTGGATTTTCCGTCACGACTTTTCATTCCGCCGCTAGTTTGCGCGAATGGAGTCGCCATTTACAAGGCCCGGAGATGAAAATCCCTTCGAAGTGATTGATAGTTAAGGGTTTTCCCCCACTATCGGAGCGATTAAATCATTTCACTTTTAAGCATCCGCTACATTGCGAAATTTCGATGCGCTGCCGCAAATCCGGCATTCAGACCGGGTTATGGATATCGATAAAAAGGTGTTCGATATCGAATTCTTCGGACAAGTGGGCGCCAAGTGCCTGGATTCCGTAGCGCTCGGTCGCATGGTGCCCTGCCGCAACGAACGCGACACCGCTCTCGGCAGCCGTGTGCGTCACGTATTCGGACACCTCGCCCGTCAGGAACACGTCCGCGCCGGCGTCGATCGCCGCGTCGAAATAGCTCTGCGCGGCGCCCGTGCACCACGCGATGCGGCGCAGCTGCATGTCCGGATCGCCGAGCACGAGCGGCGTGCGGCCGAGCGTGCGCTCGACCTTCGCGACGAAGTGCTCGAGCGTGACGGGCATCGGCAGCGTCGCCATCCAGCCGAGGTCGCCTTCGCCGAACCGCTGCTCGCCGATCAGGCCGAGCCGGTCGCCGAGCTGCGCGTTGTTGCCGAATTCGGGATGCGCGTCGAGCGGCAGGTGGAACGCGAACAGATTCAGGTCGTTCGCGAGCAGCAGCTTCAGGCGCTGATACCTGCGGCCCGTGATCTGCGGGGGCTCGTTGCGCCAGAAATAGCCGTGATGGACCAGCACGGCATCCGCCCCCCATTCGAGCGCGGCTTCGAGAAACGCGACCGACGCCGTCACGCCGGTAGCGATCTTGTCGATCTTGCGGCGCCCCTCGACCTGGAGGCCATTCGGGCAATAGTCCTTGAAGCGCGCGGTTTCAAGGGTATTGTTCAAGTACAATTCAAGTTCGATCCGATCCATATAAACCTCTAATCCATTCAGATGCTTAGACGCTTCTGGCTGTTCTTCGCGCAGGCGGTTACCGTGCTGCTCGCGCTGATGTTCATCGTCGTGACGCTCAAGCCGCAATGGCTGCAACGGCAAGGACAGCTCGGCAAGCAGCTCGCCACGCCGATCGTCGCGCTGCGGGAAGTCGCGCCGGGCATCGGCGGCGCACCGGCGACCACGTCGTACGCCGAAGCCGCGCAAAAGGCGATGCCGGCCGTCGTCAACGTGTTCTCCAGCAAGGACGGCTCGCTGCCGCCCGACCCGCGCGCGAAAGATCCGCTGTTCCGCTACTTCTTCGGCGACCGCAACGCCCGCAAGCAGCAGGACGAACCGGCCGCCAACCTTGGCTCGGGCGTTATCGTGAGCCCTGAAGGTTACATTCTAACGAACCAGCACGTCGTGGACGGCGCCGACCAGATCGAAGTCGCGCTCGCCGACGGGCGCACGGGCACCGCGAAGGTGATCGGCAGCGATCCCGAAACCGATCTCGCCGTGCTGAAAATCAACATGACGAACCTGCCGACGATCACGCTCGGCCGCTCCGACCAGTCGCGGGTCGGCGACGTCGTGCTCGCGATCGGCAACCCGTTCGGCGTCGGCCAGACGGTCACGATGGGGATCATCAGCGCGCTGGGCCGCAACCACCTCGGCATCAACACGTTCGAAAACTTCATCCAGACCGATGCGCCGATCAACCCCGGCAACTCGGGCGGCGCGCTGGTCGACGTGAACGGCAACCTGCTCGGCATCAACACCGCGATCTACTCGCGTTCGGGCGGCTCGCTCGGCATCGGCTTCGCGATCCCCGTATCGACCGCGCGCACGGTGCTGGAAAGCATCATCACGACGGGCTCGGTCACGCGCGGCTGGATCGGCGTCGAGCCGCAAGACGTCACGCCGGAGATCGCCGAGTCGTTCGGGCTGACGCAGAAATCGGGCGCGATCGTCGCCGGCGTGCTGCAGGGCGGCCCGGCCGACAAGGCCGGCATCAAGCCGGGCGACATCCTGATCTCGGTCAATGGCGACGAGATCACCGACACCACGAAGCTGCTGAACACCGTCGCGCAAATCAAGCCCGGCACGGCGACCAAGGTGCACGTCGTGCGCAAGGGCAAGGCGTTCGACCTGAACGTGGTGATCGGCAAGCGCCCGCCGCCGCCGAAGCAGGCGCTCGACGAGCAGGACAGCGATACCGAGTGACGTCGGGCGAGCGGCGCACCGCCGCATGCCCGGACACCGTCGGGGAATGACAAAGGGCAGCCGGTTGGCTGCCCTTTTGCTTTGTATCGAAAGACCCGTGTTGCCGGGCAGATGGCCCCGCCCTCCGCTTTCCGACCGACTACGCTACCGGGTTTCGCTCAAGCCCGGCGCCCGGAAGTCCGGCCACCGACGCGCCGCCCGGCGCGTTGCCGTCAACTGGCGGCTTCGCCGTTCTCCGCCTCGCCTTCCTCGGCGGGCTTCTTCGGCACGAAGAACCGCGCCGCCAGCAGCCCGATCTCGAACAGCACGACCAGCGGCAAGGCGAGCATCAGTTGCGAGAACACGTCCGGCGGTGTGACGACCGCCGCGACGACGAACGCGCCGACGATCACGTACGGACGCATCTCCTTCAGCTTCTTCAGCGACAGCACGCCCATCCGGACGAGCAGCACGACGACGATCGGCACCTCGAACGTGACCCCGAACGCGATGAACATCCCGAGCACGAAGCTCAGGTAGTTGTCGATGTCGGTGGTCATTTCCGCGCCGAGCGGCGCGTTGTAGTGCGCCATCACGCGGAAGATCGTCGGAAACACGAGGAAGTACGCAAATGCCATCCCGCACAGGAACAGCAGGTAGCTGCTGCCGACGAGCGGCGCGACGAGCTTCTTCTCGTGCTGGTACAGCCCGGGCGCGACGAACGCCCAGATCTGGTACAGCACGATCGGCAGCGCGATCACGAGCGCGACGAGCATCGTGACCTTCATCGGCACGAAGAACGAGCCGGTGACGTCGGTGACGATCATCTTGCCGTCCTTCGGCAGGTTCTCCATCAGCGGCCGCGCGAGCAGCCGGAAGATGTCGGGCGCCCAGTAGACGAGCCCGAGGAACACGACGATCACGGCCGCGCCCGCGCGAATGATGCGATCGCGAAGCTCGACGAGATGGGAAATGAAGGTTTCTTCCGGGGCGTCGCCCGGGTTCTGCTGGGGGTCGCTCACACCGGCCCTCGGTAGGATTGACGAGCGAGCATGCGCTCGGCTCAGAAGAAGCGCGTCGGCCGGCGCAGGCTGGCCGGCTGGTGACGCGCGACACGCGCGGCGCCCGACTGCACGTGGGTACGGCGGGTGGTCGCGCGCTTGTACCAGGCAGGCGCAGCCGCCTGCTTGACGCGCCAGTTGCGGCGCTTCGGCGCGAGCGCGGCCGAACTGCCGCGCCACGACGGCATGGCGGGCGTATCGGAACCCGTCGAACCGGCGTCGCCCGCCGCTTCGTTGAGACCGCCGACCGCGGAATGCCACGTGTCGTTCAGGTCCTTCTCGTGCTCACGCAGGTTGTCGTGAATCGTCGTCTCGACATTGCGCGCGGCCGACTCGAAATCGGTCTTCATCGTGCGCAACGCGTCGAGTTCGATTTCGCGCGAGACCTCGGCCTTCACGTCGTTGATGTACCGCTGCGCACGGCCGAACAGCGCGCCTGCCGTGCGCGCAACGCGCGGCAGGCGCTCGGGGCCGAGCACCACGAGCGCGACGACGCCGATCAGCGCCATCTTCGAAAGACCGAGATCCAGCATCGCGAATGCCTGTCAGCGTACCGGCGTTACGCCTTGTTCGAGTCGGAACGCGTCGTTTCCTTCGCGTTGACGTCGACCGAGCCCGAGCGCGGCAGTTGCTGCGCGTCCGCCGGTGCTTCGCCGTCCTTCATGCCGTCCTTGAAACCCTTCACGGCGCTGCCGAGATCGTTGCCGATGTTGCGCAGCTTCTTCGTACCGAAAACCAGCGCGACGATCAGCAGCACGATCAGCCAGTGCCAAATGCTCAATCCACCCATGATGAAACCTCTCCTCAACCACGCCGCGATGCGGCGTAAATCGCCGGCAACGCGCCGGCTTCGACCATCGATGCGGGGAAACGCCCCGCGCCGTCAACCCATCCGCTGCCAGGGGCGCGGGCCGGCCAGGATATGCGCGTGCAGGTGGTAGACCTCCTGCCCGCCGCCCGGGCCCGTGTTGATCACCGTACGGAAACCGGTTTCGCCGCCCGTATACGCGACGCCGAGCTGGCCGGCGAGACGCGAGACGAGCAGCATCAGCCGGCCGAGCATCGGTGCATCGGCGTCGCTCGCCGCCGACAGCGTCGGCAGATGCTGGCGCGGAATCACGAGCACGTGGGTCTCGGCCGCCGGGCGGATGTCGCGGAACGCGACGAATTCGTCATCCTCGTGCACCTTCGTGCTCGGGATCTCGCCTGCCGCGATCTTGCAGAACAGGCAATTCGGATCGTGACTCATGTTGCTCCTGCAGACGCCCGAGCGCGGCCGGTCAGAACCAGGCCTGCGGATCGAGCGGCTTGTTGTCGTTCAGGTACAGCCAACCCTTGATGATACGGTACAGCGTCCAGATCCATGTGACAAACATCACTGCGAATCCGACCACCACGAACATCAGCGCGAACCCGATCACATACGCGATCAGCGCGCGCCAGAACGTGCGGATCTGCCACTCGAAGTGGGCCGCATACGGCGTGCCGGCCACATCGTCGCGCTTCACGTAGTTGATGATGATCGCGATGATGCCCGTGACGCCGCCCGTCAGCCAATGAAACGCATAGAGGCCGTAGAGCACGTGAGTCAGCGTGCGCAGCCCGTTCAGGCGCTCGGCGTCCGCGGCCCCCGGCACCGACGGCGGCGGAAACTGGCTTGGCGTATCGGTCATGATGCTACCCCCGTTAGATGACAATTCTTACAGCTTACCGCACTGTGGCCATCCCGCGACAAGGGCCTGTCAACCGCCGTTTTCCTCGCGCTCGCGACGCTTGCGCAGGGCCTTCTCCTCGATACCCGACAGACCTTCGCGGCGCTCGAGCTCGGCGATCACGTCGGCCGGGCTCAGGTCGAAATGCGACAGCATCACGAGGCAGTGGAACCACAGGTCGGCCACCTCGCCGACGAGCGCGGTCGGCGCGCCGCCCTGGCGCACGTCCTTCGCGGCCAGCACGACTTCCGTCGCCTCTTCGCCGATCTTCTTCAGCACCGCGTCGTCGCCCTTGTGGAACAGGCGCGATACGTACGATTGATCGGGATCGCCGCCCTTGCGGCTATCGATCACGGCCGCGAGGCGCAGCAGCGTGTCTTCGGTCGATTGCGTCATTTGTAGATGTGTTCGGGATCTTTCAGCACCGGTTCGACCGCGACCCAATCGCCGCTGTCGACGGTGCCTTCGAATTTCTGGAAGAAGCACGAATGCCGGCCAGTGTGGCACGCGATGCCGGACACCTGCTCGACCTTCAGCAGCACGACGTCCTCGTCGCAGTCGAGCCGTATCTCGTGCACGTGCTGCACGTGGCCCGACTCCTCGCCCTTGAACCACAGGCGCTTGCGCGAGCGCGAATAGTAGACCGCGCGCTGCGTCTCGATCGTCTTCGCCAGTGCCTCGCGGTTCATCCACGCGAACATCAGCACGTCGTTCGTCGACGCTTCCTGCGCGATCACCGGCACGAGGCCGTTGTCGTCCCAGCGGACCTTGTCGAGCCACGCGGGCAATGCATTCGTTTCCGTATTCATCACAGCCTCACCGGGATGCCTTGGTCGGCCATGAAGCGCTTCGCCTCGCCGACCGTGTGCTCGCCGTAGTGGAAGATACTCGCGGCCAGCACCGCGTCGGCGCGGCCGTCCTTGATGCCGTCGGCCAGGTGCTGCAGCGAACCGACGCCGCCCGATGCGATCACCGGCACCGGCACCGCGTCCGACACGCCGCGCGTGAGCGCGAGGTCGAAGCCCGACTTGGTGCCGTCGCGGTCCATGCTCGTGAGCAGGATCTCGCCCGCGCCGAGCTCGGCCATCTTGCGCGCCCATTCGATCGCGTCGAGGCCCGTATTCTTGCGGCCGCCGTGCGTAAAGACTTCCCAGCGCGGCGTCTCGCCATCGGCCGACACGCGCTTCGCGTCGATCGCGACGACGATGCACTGCGAGCCGTACTTGTCGGCCGCGTCGCGCACGAGCTGCGGGTTCGCGACCGCCGACGAATTCATGCTGACCTTGTCCGCGCCCGCGTTCAGCAGGCGCCGCACGTCCTCGACGGCGCGCACGCCGCCGCCGACGGTCAGCGGAATGAAGACCTGCGACGCGACGGCTTCGATGATCGGCAGGATCAGGTCGCGCTGGTCGGACGTCGCGGTGATGTCGAGGAACGTCAGTTCGTCGGCGCCCTGGTCGTCGTAGCGGCGTGCGATCTCGACAGGATCGCCGGCGTCGCGCAGCTCGACGAAGTTGACGCCCTTGACGACACGCCCGGCAGTCACGTCCAGGCAGGGGATGATGCGTTTAGCTAGAGCCATGATGTTGCGCCAAATGCCGCGATGGGACGGCCGGTTGCGGAAAGCCTCGCGCGAGGCTTCCGGTCGGGGCCGCCTGCAGGCAGCCCCGGCGAGCGGGACAACCGCGTTTATGCGTTGTCGAGTTCGCCGTTCAGTTCGTCCGCGCGCCTTTGCGCGGCCGCGAAATCGAGATCGCCGGAGTAGATCGCACGGCCGCAGATCACGCCTTCGACGCCGTGCTCCTCGACTTCGCACAGGTTCTCGATGTCCGTGAGGTTCGACAGGCCGCCGCTGGCGATCACGGGGATGCCGACTGCCTGCGCGAGCTTCACGGTCGCCTCGATGTTGATGCCCTGCAGCATCCCGTCGCGGCCGATGTCCGTGTAGACGATCGATTCGACGCCGTAGTCCTCGAACTTGCGCGCAAGGTCGATCACTTCGTGGCCGGTCAGCTTGCTCCAGCCGTCGGTCGCGACCTTGCCGTCCTTCGCATCCAGGCCGACGATGATGTTGCCGGAGAACGCGGTGCACGCGTCCTGCAGGAAGCCGGGGTTCTTCACGGCGGCCGTACCGATGATCACGTACGACAGGCCGGCGTCGAGATACTTCTCGATCGTCTCGAGGCTGCGGATGCCGCCGCCGAGCTGGACGGGAATTTCATCGCCGACCTCGTCGAGGATCGCTTCGATCGCCTCGAGATTCTTCGGCTTGCCGGCGAACGCGCCGTTCAGGTCGACGAGATGGAGCCGCCGGGCGCCGAGATCGACCCACTTGCGGGCCATCGCCGCCGGGTCCTCGGAAAAAATCGTGGCCTGGTCCATATCGCCCTGTTTGAGGCGCACACACTGACCGTCTTTGAGGTCGATGGCCGGAATCAGCAACATAGCAATCGGGTGTCGTCGTGGAAAAAGAAAAGAATCCGGCGCGTACCGGCCAATCCGGTACCGCGCCGTCTCGCTAGTTTAGTACAACTCTTTCGGCGCTTAGGCGCGAGCGCGCCGTGCGACAGGCCGTTCGGCCAGATCGACTGTGGCTCGCGCACCACGTTTCACGGTTTCCAGTGTACGAAGTTGCGATACAGACGCAATCCGACCTCCGCGCTTTTCTCCGGGTGGAATTGGGTCGCGAAGAGGTTGTCCCGCGCGACCGCGGACGTAAACGGCGCGCCGTAGGCCGTTTCGCCAACCGTATGCGCCGGGTTGTCCGGCGTCACGTAATAACTGTGCACGAAGTAGAAATACGCGTCGTCGGGCACGCCGTCCCACAGCGGGTGCGGCTGCGCCTGGCGCACGCGGTTCCAGCCCATCTGCGGCACCTTGAAGCGCGAGCCGTCGTCCTGCAGCCGGCCGTCGAGCGCGAAACGCACGACCTTGCCGGGCAACAGGCCGAGGCCCTTCGTGTCGCCTTCCGCGCTCCAGTCGAACAGCATCTGCTCGCCGACGCACACGCCGAGCAGCGGCTTGGTGCGCGAGGCCTCGATCACGGCCTCCTGCAGGCCCGACTCGCCGAGGCTGCGCATGCAGTCGGGCATCGCGCCCTGGCCGGGCAGCACGACACGGTCGGCCGCGCGGATCGCGGCCGGCGTGTCGACGATCGCCACGTCGGCGGCCGGTTCGGCCTTCTTGAGCGCCTGCGCGACCGAGCGCAGGTTGCCCATCCCATAATCCACAATCGCAATCGAAGTTTTCATCTCAGTGCAGGCAGTAGCGCCCTCAGTCCATTGACGATGAATTCCACCGCCAGCGCCGACAGCATCAGACCCATCAGCCGCGTGGCGATGTTGATGCCCGTGCGGCCGATCCAGTTCGCGATCGGCTCGGCGAGCCGCATCGCGACGAAACACAGAAAAGCCAGGACCGCGCCGATCGCGACCAGCCCGGCCCGCTCATACCAGTGATGCGAGTTCGCCGCATAGATGATCACCGTGCTGATCGAGCCGGGGCCCGTGAGCAGCGGAATCGCCAGCGGCACGACCGCGATGTTGTCCTTCAGCTCGGCCTCGTGGCGCTCCTCCGGCGTCGATCGCGTGTTGCCGATCTGCGCGTTCAGCATGTTGATCGCCATCAGCAGCATGATGATCCCGCCGCCCACTTCGAGCGACCCGACCGAAATGCCGAAGAAGTCGATGATCTGCTGCCCGAGCAGCGTCGTCACCGTGATCACGCAGAACACCGACACCGACGCGATCCGGATCGTGCGCCGCCGCTCGGCATCCGTCTGCTGCGCCGTCAGGCTCAGGAAGAACGGCACCGCGCCGACCGGGTTGATCAGCGCCAGCAGCGATATGAACGATTTGAGCAGATCCATCGCAAGCCGGCGCCGCGCGCCGAAGCCGTGAGGTTGTCCTTGACGCGCCGTCCGGTCAGTTCAGGTTCAGAGACTGCCCTTCGTCGACGGAATCTGCCCCGCCGCACGCTCGTCCAGCTCCACCGCCGCGCGCAGCGCGCGGCCGAAGGCCTTGAACACCGTTTCGAGCTGATGGTGCGCGTTGATCCCGCGCAGGTTGTCGATGTGCAGCGTGACGCCCGCGTGGTTCACGAAACCGCGGAAGAATTCGATCGACAGGTCGACGTCGAACGTGCCGATCCGCGCCCGCGTGAACGGCACGTGGAATTCGAGGCCCGGCCGGCCGGAGAAGTCGATCACGACGCGCGACAGCGCCTCGTCGAGCGGCACGTACGAATGCCCGTAGCGGCGGATGCCCTTGCGGTCGCCGATCGCCTTCGCGACGGCCTGACCGAGCGTGATGCCGACATCCTCGACCGTGTGGTGGTCGTCGATATGCGTATCGCCATGCGCTTCAACCTCGAGATCGACCAGACCGTGTCGAGCGATCTGATCGAGCATATGGTCGAGGAACGGCACGCCGGTGGCCAGCTTCTGCTGGCCCGTGCCGTCGAGATTGAGCTTCACACGGATCTGCGTTTCGCTGGTATTGCGAACGACTTCCGCCACACGCATGGCAATTCCTTGACTGAGTCGATGTAAATGGGGATTGATCGTTTCGCGCTGCGGCGCCCAGAGGCTCAACCGGGCAGCGCGAGTTTCAAAGCGGCCAGCAGGCGCGCGTTTTCGTCGGGAGAACCGACGGTCAGCCGCACGCATTCAGCCAGCAACGGATGCATTTTACTCACGTTTTTGACCAACACCCGCTCGGTGAGCAGCGCGTCGAACACGGCGGCCGCGTCCGGCACGCGCACCAGCAGGAAATTGCCGGCGCTCGGGAACACCGTCGTGCCCGGCAGCGCGGCCACTTCCCGTGCGAGACGCGTGCGTTCCGCCCGCAGGTCGGCCGCCTGCGCGTCCAGCACGTCGAGGTGGTCGAGCAGGAAATCGGCGGTCGCCTGGGTCAGCACGTTGATGTTGTACGGCGGGCGCACCTTGTCGAATTCGGTCAACCACGCGGGCGAACCGACCAGATAGCCGAGGCGGATGCCCGCGAGGCCGAGCTTCGACACCGTGCGCATCACGACGACGTTGTCGAACTCGGCGGCGCGCGGCAGCCACGAGCGCACGGCGAACGGCTGGTACGCCTCGTCGATCACGACCAGGCTGTGCCGCGCGGCCGCGACGATCCGTTCGATATCGGCATCGTCGTACAGCGTGCCGGTCGGGTTGTTCGGGTACGCGAGATAGACGAGCGCCGGACGATGCTCGGCAACAGCCGCGAGCATCGCGTCGACGTCGAGCGTCAGGTCGGCCTTCAGCGGCACGCCGACGAATTCGAGCTGCGCGAGCTTTGCGGACAGTTCGTACATCACGAAGCCCGGCACCGGCGCGAGCACCTTCGCGCCCGGCTTCGCACAGGCCATCGACATCATGCTGATGATTTCGTCCGAGCCGTTGCCGAGCAGCACGTCGCAGCCGGCCGGCACGCCCATCGCATGGCGCAGCTTGTCGAGCAGCGCGGCCGGGCGCGGCGCCGGGTAGCGGTTCAGCGCGACCTGCGCGAGACGCTCCCCGAGCGCCGCGGCGAGCGGTTCGGGCAGCGGGTACGGGTTCTCCATCGCGTCGAGTTTCACGAACCCGCTCGCGTCCGGCACCGGGTAGCTCGTCATCGCGAGCACGTCGCGGCGGATGATGTCTTGTGGCGTCGTCATGGTCTCAAGCCGGCGTACGTCGCGCCGGCGTCAATAAGTCGGCAAAGCGGCGGCTGCCGCCCTGCACAGGTGTCTCCCGCCCCGACCGTCGGGGGCCGGCCGGGCGGCACATCGGCGCCGGCCACGGCCTCAAGCAGCGTGCGGTCAGTTCTTCATCCGGAATTCGGCGCTCTTCGCGTGCGCCTGCAGCCCCTCGCCGTACGCGAGCTCGGATGCGATCTCGCCGAGCGTCTGCGCACCTTCCGCGCTGACCTCGATCACGCTCGAGCGCTTGATGAAGTCGTACACGCCGAGCGGCGACGAGAAGCGCGCGGTGCGCGACGTCGGCAGCACGTGGTTCGGGCCCGCGCAGTAGTCGCCGAGGCTCTCGCTCGTGTAGCGGCCGAGGAAGATCGCGCCCGCATGGCGGATCTGCTGGCCCCATTGCTGCGGCTCCAGCGCGGAAATTTCCAGGTGCTCGGGCGCGATGTCGTTCGCGATCCGGCAGGCTTCGGCCATGTCGCGCACCTTGATCAGCGCGCCACGGCCTTCGAGCGACGCGCGGATCACGTCCTGGCGCGGCATCGACGGCAGCAGCTCGTCGATCGCCTTTGCGACGCGCTCGAGGAACGCGCCGTCCGGGCACAGCAGGATCGATTGCGCGAGTTCGTCGTGCTCGGCCTGCGAGAACAGATCCATCGCGACCCAGTTCGGGTCGGTCGTGCCGTCGCACAGCACGAGGATTTCCGACGGCCCGGCGATCATGTCGATGCCGACCGTGCCGAACACGCGGCGCTTCGCCGACGCGACGTACGCATTTCCGGGGCCGCAGATCTTGTCGACGGCCGGCACCGTCGCCGTGCCGTAGGCGAGCGCGCCGACCGCCTGCGCACCGCCGATCGTGAACACGCGATCGACGCCGCCGAGCAGCGCCGCGGCGAGCACGAGGTCGTTCTTCACGCCGTCCGGGGTCGGCACGACCATCACGATCTCGCCGACGCCCGCGACGCGCGCGGGAATCGCGTTCATCAGCACCGACGACGGATACGCGGCCTTGCCGCCCGGCACGTACAGGCCGACGCGGTCGAGCGGCGTGATCTTCTGGCCGAGCACCGTGCCATCACTTTCCGTGTATTGCCAGCTGTGCGTGCCGCACTCGATCTTCTGCTTCTCGTGGTACGCACGCACCCGCGCGGCAGCGGCTTCCAGCGCCGCGCGCGCCTTCGGCGCGAGGCCGTCGAGCGCCGTCTGCAGCGCGTCCTGCGGCAGCTCCAGCGCGGCGACGCTCGTCGCGCTCAGCCGGTCGAAGCGGTTCGTGTACTCGAGCACCGCGGCGTCGCCGCGCGACTTCACGTCGGCGAGGATCTGCGCGACCGATTGCTCGATCGCCGCGTCTTCGCTCGCCTCGAATGCGAGCAGCGCGCGCAGCTCGGCGCCGAAGCCTTCGCTCGTCGAATCGAGCTTGCGGATGGTGATGGACATGGGAGTTCCGTTACGGTGATGCGCTCAACCGCCATTCTGCGACGCGCGTTCGAACGCGTCGAGGATCGGCTTGAGCGCCGTGCGCTTCAACTTCAGCGCAGCCTGGTTCACGACGAGGCGCGACGAGATCGCCATGATCTCCTCGACCTCGACCAGATTGTTCGCCTTCAGCGTGCCGCCCGAGCTGACGAGGTCGACGATCGCGTCGGCCAGCCCGACCAGCGGCGCCAGTTCCATCGAGCCGTATAGCTTGATCAGGTCGACGTGCACGCCCTTCGCGGCAAAGTGCTCACGGGCGGTTTCGACGTACTTCGTCGCGACGCGCAGGCGCGCGCCCTGGCGCACGGCGCTCGCATAGTCGAAACCGGCCGACACGGCCACCGACATCCGGCAGCG
This sequence comes from Burkholderia sp. AU15512, assembly GCF_002223325.1. Lineage (NCBI taxonomy): Bacteria > Pseudomonadati > Pseudomonadota > Betaproteobacteria > Burkholderiales > Burkholderiaceae > Burkholderia > Burkholderia sp. AU15512. The sequence goes on along the minus strand of NZ_NKEX01000002.1, from coordinate 92,667 downwards.
CGCAATGTTCAGATCGATCGGCTGGTACAGGCCCGAGCCGCCGTGCTCGACCAGCACGTCCTTGCCGGCCACGCCGAAATCGGCCGCGCCGTATTCGACATAGGTCGGCACGTCGCTCGCGCGCACGATGATCACGCGCAGCTCGGGGTTCGTCGTCGGCAGGATCAGCTTGCGCGACGTTTCAGGATCCTCGGTCACCTGCACGCCGGCCGCGGCCAGCAGCGGCAGGGTTTCCTCGAAAATCCGGCCCTTCGACAGGGCAAGGGTCAGCGGCGCGGTCATGCTTGGCTCCCGGAAAGGCGGCGCACGTTCGCGCCGACGGCGGTCAGTTTGGCTTCCATGCGGTCGTAGCCGCGGTCCAGGTGATAGATGCGGTCGACCAGCGTTTCGCCGTCGGCACGCAGCCCGGCGATCACGAGGCTCGCCGACGCGCGCAGGTCGGTCGCCATCACGTTCGCGCCCGACAGCTTCTCGACTCCCGTCACGAGCGCGGTGTTGCCGTCGATCGTGATGTTCGCGCCGAGCCGGTTCAGCTCCTGCACGTGCATGAAACGGTTCTCGAAAATGGTTTCGACGACTTGCGCGGTGCCCGTCGCGACCGTATTGAGGGCCATGAACTGCGCCTGCATGTCGGTCGGGAACGCCGGATATTCCGACGTGCGGATCGTCACCGCCGACGGGCGGCGGTCCATCTTCACGCGCAGCCAGCTGTCGCCTTCCTCGATCGACACGCCGGCTTCGCGCAGCTTGTCGATCACCGCGTCGAGAATGTGCGGGCGCACGCCCGTCAGCATCAAGTCACCGCCGGCCGCCGCGACCGCGCACAGGAACGTGCCGGCCTCGATGCGGTCGGGGATCACCGAATGGCGCGCGCCGTGCAGCCGCTCGACGCCCTGGATCACGAGGCGATCGGTGCCGATGCCGTCGATTTTCGCGCCCATCGCGACCAGCAAGTGTGCGAGATCGCTCACTTCCGGCTCGCGCGCGGCATTTTCGATCACGGTCTCGCCGTCGGCGAGCGTCGCGGCCATCAGCAGGTTTTCCGTGCCCGTCACCGTGATCATGTCGGTCACGATGCGCGCGCCCTTCAGGCGCTTCGCGCGGGCTTCGATGAAGCCGTGCTCGATGCTGATCTCGGCGCCCATCGCCTGCAGGCCCTTGATGTGCTGGTCGACCGGACGCGCGCCGATCGCGCAGCCGCCCGGCAGCGACACCTTTGCCTCGCCGAAGCGCGCGAGCAGCGGCCCGAGCACGAGGATCGACGCGCGCATCGTCTTCACGAGCTCGTACGGCGCGACGAGGTTGTCGACGCGCGACGCGTCGAGCTGCACGCGGCAGCCGTCCGTCTCGCTCTTCACGCCCATCTGGTTCAGCACCTTCAGCGTGGTCCGCACGTCCTTGAGATTCGGCACGTTGTCGAGATCGACCGGGTCACCGGTGAGCAGCCCCGCGCACAGGATCGGCAGCGCGGCATTCTTCGCGCCCGACACGACGATCTCGCCCGACAGGCGGTGGCCGCCTTCGATCACGAGCTTGTCCATCCCATGGCCATGCGCTTCCCCGTTGGCGGCCGGGTGTGCCGTGGCGACGCTCTGGACGGCGTCGCGCTCGTTGACGGTGACTTGCACTCAGTGATTTCCGTTTATGCGTTCTGCCATTCGGCGGGCGTCAGCGTCTTCATGCTGAGCGCGTGAATTTCCTGTTTCATGCGGTCGCCGAGCGCCGCATAGACGAGCTGGTGCCGCTGGATCGGCCGCTTGCCTTCGAAGGCCGCCGACACGATCGTCGCGAAGAAATGCTGGCCGTCGCCTTCGACTTCCAGATGCGTGCAGGCGAGACCGCCGGCGATGTATTGCTTGACCTGTTCGGGAGTCGGCAACATGGTGTAAGGCTCCTGTCGGCGCGCGCCGCCCGGATGGCGGCCGCTGCCTGTCGATATCAATGACGCAGTTTGTAGCCGGTCGCGAGCAGCCGCATCGCGATCAGCGCGAGCAGCACGAAGAAACCGGTGACGATCGCGAGGCTCGCGATCGGGTTGATGTCGGACGCGCCGAAGAACCCGAAACGGAAGCCGTCGATCATGTAGAAAAACGGATTGAGACGCGAGATCTCGCGCCACACGGGCGGCAGCGAGTGCGTCGAATAGAACACGCCGGACAGGAACGTCAGCGGCATGATCAGGAAGTTCTGGAACGCGGCGAGCTGGTCGAACTTCTCGGCCCAGATCCCGGCGATCAGGCCGAGCGTGCCGAGGATTGCCGAGCCGAGCAGCGCGAACGCAATGATGAACAGCGGCGCCGCGAAATGCATCGGGATAAACCAGATCGTCACGACGAACACACCCGCGCCGACCGCGAGGCCGCGCACCACGGACGCGAGCACGTACGCGCCGAAGATGTCGCGGTACGACAGCGGCGGCAGCAGCATGAACACGAGGTTGCCGGTGATCTTCGACTGGATCAGCGACGACGAGCTGTTCGCGAACGCGTTCTGCAGCACGCTCATCATCACGAGGCCCGGCACGAGAAAGCTCACGTACTCGACGCCCGGATAGACTTCGACGCGGCCCGACAGCGCGTGGCCGAAGATCGTCAGATACAGCAGCGCCGTGACGATCGGTGCGCACACCGTCTGGAACGACACTTTCCAGAAACGCAGCAGTTCCTTGTAGAACAGCGTTTGAAACCCGCTTCCCGACACTCGCCGGGCCGCCCCAAGAGTGGCGGGCGCCCCCTCGGGGGGCAGCGAACGCAGTTCGCGTGGGGGTTGTTGATTCATGCCAGACCCTCGATGACCTCGGCCCCGTTCATCACCTGGACGAACACATCCTCGAGGTCGGCCTTGCGGACCTCGATCTCGTCGAACGTGCAGCCCGCCGCGCGGCACTGCGCGAGGATCCGCTCGACATCGTCATAGCTCGTGAGGCGCAGCAGGTGCTCGCCCGGCGCGCGGGCGGCCGGGTCGGACTCCAGCCCGCGCAGCTCGGACGGCAGCGCGCCGGTCGCGAGGCGCAGGTAGAGCTGCAGCCCCGCGAAGCGGCGCAGCAGCGCATCGGTGCGGTCGAGCGCGACCACTTCGCCACGGCGCAGCATCGCGATGCGGTCGCACAGCGACTCGGCTTCCTCGAGGTAATGGGTGGTCAGCACGATCGTGTGGCCTTCGCGGTTCAGGCGCGAGATGAATTTCCACAGCGTTTGGCGCAATTCGACGTCGACGCCGGCGGTCGGTTCGTCGAGCACGATCACGGGCGGCCGGTGCACGAGCGCCTGCGCGACCAGCACGCGGCGCTTCATCCCGCCCGATAGCGCGCGCATGTTCGCGTCGGCCTTCTCGGTGAGGTCGAGATTGGCCATCACTTCGTCGATCCAGTCGTCGTTGCGGCGCAGCCCGAAATAGCCGGACTGGATCCGCAGCGTCTCGCGGACGGTGAAGAACGGATCGAACACGAGTTCCTGCGGCACGACGCCGAGTGCACGGCGCGCGCCACGGAAGTCCTTGACGACGTCGTGACCGCGCACCGAGATACTGCCTTCGTCGGCCCGGGCGAGCCCGGCGAGGATACTGATGAGCGTGGTCTTGCCTGCGCCATTGGGGCCGAGCAGACCGAAAAACTCGCCTTCCTCGACCGACAGGCTGACGCCCTTGAGCGCCTGAAGCGACTTGTAGCGCTTCTTGACGTGACGGATTTCTATGGCTGACATGACTGTGCGCGACGCCAGGGCCGCGACGCCTATTCTGTGCTTGCTGCGTATGAAAATGGGGGCCGGACGCCGATTGGCTGCCCCGCAAAACGCTTGATTATAGGGCAAACCGGCTGGGGGAGCCGGTGCCGGAGGCACGCGGCCTGAAGCTTGCGCGCGCCGGGCGGCGCGGCAGGCTCCGGTCGGACAGGGTCAATGTCGCCCGGTGCCGTCGATGAGCGCGTCGACGCCGTACGCGCGCGCGAGGCTGGCGAGCTTCGGGGGGAGATTGTGGATGTCGAGGGTCGCGCCGCGCGACTTGGCGGCACGTTGCCATGCGAGCAGTACGGCGAGCGCGGACGAATCGAACTGCGTCAGCGCCGCGCAATCGACGGCGGTCGCGCCCGCGCCGATGCGCGCAAGACCGTCCGCGAGCGCGGACTTCGCGCTCGCGACGGTCAGCGAGGAGCCGGCTTCGAAGCCGCTCACGACGCTTGCTTGCCGGCGGCAAGTTGCTGGTTGCGCTGCGTGAGGAACTGGATCAGGCCTTCCACGCCGCTTTGCTGGATCTTCTCGTTGAACTGCTGCTGGTACGTCTGGATCAGCCACGCGCCGAGCACGTTCAGGTCATACACCTTCCAGCCGTTGGCCGTCTTGTACAGGCGGTAGTCGATCTGGACCGGCTGGCCGTTGTTCATCGCGACCGTCTTGACCACGACATCGGTATCGGCCGGATCGGCGCGGAACGGCGGGTACTGGATCTGCTGGTCCGGCTTCAGCTGCGCCAGCGCGCCCGAGTACGTGCGGATCAGCAGCAGCTTGAACTGCTCCTGAACCTGCTGCTGCTGCTCGGCCGTCGCCGTGCGCCAGTTGCGGCCCATCGCGAGCTGCGTGGTGCGGCGGAAATCGGTGTACGGCAGGATGTCCTTGTTGACGATCGTAATGATGCGGTTGGTGTCGCCCTGCTTGATCGTCTGCTGCTTGACTTCGTCGAGCACCTGCTGCGTCGCCGTCTTGATCAGCGCCTGCGGGTTCGACTGGTCGACTTGCGCGTGGGCTGCGCTGCCGAACGAGAACAGCGCCGCGAAAACGGGGATCAGGAACAGTTTTTTCATCATAGTGGCCTGCATGAATGAGTCGATGCGAAGGTTGGAGCAGGTAGCTTACGCGCAAGTTCGCATACGCTACCGACTGAATCGTTTCCGGCTGTAACGAATGTAAATCCGTCAGTGCAGCCGGATGCTCGGGAACCGGAACCCGCCCGGCGACGGCGGCGCCACCTGCATCGCCGGCACGTTCGTCTCGCTGGCCGGGTTCGGCGATTCGGCCGTGCCCGAAGCCGGCGCGGCCACCGCCGCGCCCGATGCGCCTGCCGGCGCCGTTGCACCGCCCACCGCCGCGGCGCCCGCGGCACCAGCCGCGCCAGCTGCCGCCGGTGCCGCGCCGTCTTCCGGCAGGTCGTACTTCGGCAGCGCATCGTTGCTCGACGTCGCGGCCGCCTCGCCGCGCGCGTTGCTGATCAGCATCTGGCGGCGCTGCAGGTATGCGTTACGGACGAACGAATACTTGTCGAGCGCCGCGGCATCCAGCACGTCGCCCGCGCCGAGCAGGTTCGAGCGCGTGTTGACGAGGTTCACGCCGAACAGGCCCCAGCTCAGGCCATCCGGTTTCACGTACGTGAGCGGGTTGCCGACGTAGTCGACGCCCAGGCCGGCCGTGTCGCGCAGCGTGCTCGGGCCGAGTAGCGGCAGCACGAGATACGGGCCCGACGGCATGCCGTAGCGGCCCATCGTGATCCCGAAGTCGGCCGTGTGCTTCGGCAGCTTCGCGATCGTCGCGACGTCGAACAGGCCGCCGACGCCGAACACCGTGTTGATCACGACGCGCATGATGTCGCCGACGCCGTCGGCAATGCGCAGCTGCACGATGTTGTTCGCCGCGATGTAGACGTCACCGATGTTCGAGAAGAAGTTCGTCACGCTGTCGCGCACCGGCTGCGGCACCACGTACTGGTAGCCCTTCGCGACCGGCTTCAGCGCATACGTGTCGACCGTGTCGTTGAACTTGTACATCGACCGGTTGAAGCCTTCGAGCGGATCGCCCTTGGTCGGCGTCTGCACGGTCGCGCAGCCGCTCAACGCGGCGACTGCCGCTACCGCCAGCGCGGCCTGCCTGATGCGGATCGTCTGCATGGTCATTCCCTCTTGTTTTCTCTCGTGTGGTTATTGGCCGGCCGAACCGGACACCGCCGACGCCGGCACCGCCACCGGTGCGGGCGCGGCGGGCGCGGCGGCCGATGCGCCGGCGGCCGGCTTCGCACCGCCCGCATCGGCGGCCTTGCTGTACAGGAACTGGCCGATCAGGTTCTCGAGCACGATCGCCGATTGCGTCATCGTGATCGTATCGCCCGACTTCAGCATTTCGGTGTCACCGCCCGGATCCAGGCCGATATATTGCTCGCCGAGCAGGCCCGACGTCAGGATCTTCGCCGACGAATCCTTCGGGAACTGATACTGGCCGTCGACATCGATCGTGACCAGTGCCTGGTACGTGTTCGTGTCGAAGCCGATCGACTTCACGCGGCCGACCACGACGCCCGCGCTCTTCACCGCCGCGCGCGGCTTCAGCCCGCCGATATTGTCGAATTTCATCCTCACCGAATAGGTCGGCTGAAACGACAGCGAGCTCATGTTGCCGACCTTGAGCGCCAGGAACAGCACCGCAAGGAAGCCCACCACCACGAACAGGCCGACCCAGAAGTCGAGAGCAGTCTTTTTCATCGTCATCCCAAAATTTGGCTTGGCTGAGGCTTAGCTGAACATCAGCGCGGTCAGCAGGAAATCGAGGCCGAGTACGGCGAGCGACGCGAACACGACCGTCTTGGTGGTCGCGCGCGACACGCCCTCGGGCGTGGGCTTCGCTTCATACCCTTGATACAGCGCAATGAAGGTCACGGCGAATCCGAACACGATGCTCTTGATCACGCCGTTGCCGACGTCGGCCCAGACCTGCACGCCGCCCTGCATCTGCGACCAGAACGCGCCCGGATCGACGCCGATCAGCACGACGCCGACGAAGTAACCGCCGAGCACGCCGACCGCGTTGAAGATCGCCGCCAGCAGCGGCATCGCGATGATGCCCGCCCACATGCGCGGCGCGATCACGTTCTTGATCGGGTCCACCGCCATCATCTCGAGCGCGGTGAGCTGTTCGCCGGCTTTCATCAGGCCGATCTCGGCCGTGAGCGACGTGCCTGCACGCCCCGCGAACAGCAGCGCGGTGACGACCGGCCCGAGCTCACGCACGAGCGACAGCGCGACCAGCAGGCCGAGCGCCTGCTCGGAACCGTAGCGGTTCAGCGTGTAATAGCCCTGCAGGCCGAGCACGAAGCCGACGAACAGCCCCGACACGGCAATGATCACGAACGAATAGTTGCCGAGGAAGTGGATCTGCTTCGTGACCAGCCGCGGCCGGCGCAGCAGCGGGAAGAATTCCAGCACGAGGCGCACGAACAGCCGCGTGCCGTAGCCCGCGCGTTCGAGGCCGCCGATGACGTAACGTCCGATCGCGCTGATCATGCGCGCCCTCCGCCGAGGCCGAAATCCGCTGCGAGCGGCGGGCTCGTGTAATGAAATTTGAACGGGCCGTCCGGCGCGCCGTCGATGAACTGCCGCACGCTCGGATCGGTCGACGCGCGCAGCTCGTCGGGCGTGCCCTGCGCGAGCACGCCGCCGTTGGCCAGGAAATACACGTAGTCGGCGATCGCGAACGATTCCGGCACGTCGTGCGTGACGAGGATCGACGTGGCGCCCAGCGCCTGGTTCAGCGTGCGGATCAGGTTCGCGGTGATGCCGAGCGAGATCGGATCGAGGCCCGCGAACGGCTCGTCGTACATGATGAGCTGCGGATCGAGCGCGATCGCGCGTGCCAGCGCGATGCGGCGCGCCATCCCGCCCGACACCTCGGACGGCATCAGGTCGCGCGCGCCGCGCAGCCCGACCGCGTTGAGCTTCATCAGCACGAGGTCGCGGATCAGGTCTTCGGGCAGGTCGGTGTGCTCGCGCAGCGCGAACGCGACGTTCTCGAACACCGACATGTCGGTGAACAGCGCGCCGAACTGGAACAGCATGCCCATCTTGCGGCGCAGCGCGTACAGGCCGTCGCGCGTTTGCGCGCCGACATCGGCGCCGTCGAACAGCACCTGGCCGCGGCGCGCGCGCACGAGGCCGCCGATCAGGCGCAGCACGGTCGTCTTGCCGCAACCCGACCCGCCCATGACCGCAACCACCTGCCCACGCCCGAAGCGCAGGTTCAGGTTGGACAGGACGAGGCGGTCGCCGTAGCCGAAGTCGACGTCGCGAAGTTCCAGCAGTGTCTCGGTAGGAGTGGGGCTCACGGAGCTGACAGTCCTTTTACGCAGAACGCCGAATTATAGGGCCTGCATTGGAATGATGTCGTGAAGCCGTTTCGGGCCCTGCGGTCAACGATTGTCAAATTGTCCGGGAAAGCATTGCTGCATCGCAGCAATGGCAGCCCGATAGTCGGTCGCGCCGGTCACCGCACTGACCACCGCGACACTGCCGACGCCCGTTGCCAGCACGCCGGGCAGCGCGTCGAGCCCCACCCCGCCGATCGCGACGAGCGGCGCGCGAGCGTCAGCGAAGCGCGCATAGCGGGTGATCCGCGCGAGGCCCTGTGGCGGCGCAGCAACGGCCTTGGTCGCGGTCGCGTACACGGGGCCGAGCGCGAGGTAGCTCGGGCGCTCGTGCAATGCCCGCAACATTTCGTAATAACCATGGCTCGAAAGTCCGAGCCGCAGGCCCGCGCGCGCGATCGCGGCCAGATCGGCCGTCTCGAGGTCTTCCTGACCCAGATGAACGCCGTACGCCCCCTCTTCTGCGGCCATCTGCCAGTGATCGTTGATGAACACACGCGCATCGGGATAGCGGCGCCCGGCCGCGACCGCGCGGGCGATTTCCCGCCGCATCACGTCCGGCGTCGCGCCTTTCACACGCAGTTGCACGGTTCGCACGCCGCAATCGAGCACGCGCTCGACCCATTCGGCGTCCGGCACGACCGGATACAGGCCGAGTTGCGCGGGACACGGCGCGAACGCGGGTTCGGGCGCGGCCGGCAGCCCGGCGACCCGCGGAAACCGCGCGGCGTCGACCGGCCACGCATCGGCGGCGCGCGTTTCGTCGCCGTCGCGCCAGGCCAGCGCCAGCACCAGCGCGTCGATCGGCGCAAAGCCGCAATCGAGGAACGCCGCGAGCGCGGCGATCCAGTCGTCCCCGAGCGGATGCGCGGCGTCGAGCGCGTAACGCGCGCCCGCCGTGTGAAACACCGCGCCCTGCTCGTCGAATTCGATCGCGACGGCGCCCGGCGCCGCAGGCCGCGACGCGGCCGACACGCGCGCCTGCGCGGCGCGGTCGCCGGCCGAGACGATCAGCACGTCGCCATCGGCCGGCACATCGGGCACCGCGACGCAGAGCCGCCACGGCGCAGCGCCGCGCGGCCAGTCGCCGAGCCGCGCGCGAATCCGTTCGGCCGCTTCGGCCAGTTCGTCGGCCGGCGGCCAGAATGCATCGGCGAAACGCGCGCTCATGCGGCGCCTCCGTCCTGGTGCCAGAACGGCATCCCGACGACCGGCGTGCTCGCATGCGCGGTCTCGCGCGCATCCATCGGCCCGGCGAGATACGCGGCACGGCCGGCCTCGACGCCCTGCGCAAACGCGCGCGCCATGATCTCGGGATGCGTGGCCTGCGACACGGCCGTGTTCAGCAACACGCCGTCGAAGCCCCACTCCATCACCTGGCACGCATGCGACGGCACCCCGAGCCCCGCGTCGACGATCAGCGGCACGTCCGGCAGCCGCTCGCGCAGCACGCGCAGGCCGTACGGGTTCACGACGCCCTTGCCCGTGCCGATCGGCGCGCCCCACGGCATCAGCGCCTCGCAGCCGACATCGAGCAGGCGCCGGCCGATCACCAGATCCTCGGTGCAGTACGGCAGCACCTTGAAGCCGTCCTTGACCAGTTGCGCGGCCGCTTCGATCAGGCCGACCGGGTCGGGCTGCAGCGTGTAGTCGTCGCCGATCAGTTCGAGCTTGATCCAGTCGGTGCCGAAGACCTCGCGCGCCATGTGTGCGGTCGTCACGGCTTCGGCGACGGTCTGGCAGCCGGCCGTGTTCGGCAGCAGCGGCACCGCGTGGCGCTTGAGCAGGTCGAAGAAGCCGGCTTCGGCCGTGCCGCCGGTCATCTGGCGGCGCAGCGCGACCGTCACCATCCCGGGACGCGACGCGGCGATCGAATCGGACAGCGACTGCAGCGACGGATAGCGCGACGTGCCGAGCAACACGCGGCTTGCGAAGGTTTCGCCGTACAGCGTCAGCGCGTCGGCGGAGGTGAGGGACGTCATGTCGTTTTCCTGAAAGAGCGGGGACGAAGCGTGAACAACGCGGCGGCGCTCAGCCGCCCGCGACCGGGTGCACGACGTCGAGCTTGTCGCCCGCCGCGAGTGCGCGCGCCGCATGCTGCGTGCGCGCGACGAAGTTGCCGTTCAGCGCGACCGCGTACGGCGGACGCGCGCCGTACGCGGCGAGCGCGTCGGCCACCGTTGCGCCGTCGGGCAACGTCAGGTTCTGTTGGTTGATCTGGATGTCCATGGGGCTTCGTCGAATTCGGTCGGCAGCGCGCGTCAGGCCGGCTGACGCGCGTCGTTGCGGTGATGAAGGAGCGTCGGCCAGCGCTCGGCGTCGCGCCACGCGGCGAACGCATCGGCATCGCCGAACGCGCCGCCGAGCGCGGCTTCGGCGAACGCGACCGCCGCGTGCGCGACTTCCGGCGCGATCATGAAGCCGTGCCGGTACAGGCCGTTGACGGCGAGCGTCGACGCGCCGTCCCAGATCACCGCCGGGCGATGATCGGGCAGCGTCGGCCGGCATTGCGCATTGAGTTCGAGAATGCGCGCCTCGCCGAACGCCGGATGCACGGAGAACGCCGCGCTCAGCAGTTCGAGCGCGGAGCGCACGCTGACGGGCGACATGTCCTCCCCCTCCACCTCGGTCGCGCCGATCACATAGAGATCGTCCTGCTTCGGCGCGATGTACAGCGGGTAGCGCGGATGCAGCAGCCGCACGGGCCGGGTGAGCCCGATGCCGGGCGCGCGCACGCGCGCGACTTCGCCGCGGATGCCGCGCAACGCGGGCAGCGCGGGTTTCGCGCCGAGCCCGCGGCAATCGATCGTGAAGTGCGCGGCGGGCAGGTTCGCCTCGTCGATCGTGACGTGCCAGTGCAGGTCGACACCGCGCTCGACGAGGCCGGCCGCGAGCGCGCGCAGCGCCTGGCGATTGTCGAGCTGGCCTTCGTTCGGCAGCAGCAGGCCGCGCGCGAAGCGGCCCGCGAGCACGGGCTCGGCCGCGTCGACCTGCGCGCCGGCGAGCGTCACGAAACCGCGGTCGAACAGGTCGGCCGGCGCGTTCGCGCGCACGCGCCGCTCGAACAGCGGCGCCTCCGCGCGATCGGCGTGATGCCAGACGACGAGCGTGCCGTGCTGCTGGAAGAAGACGGGTTCGGGCAGTTCCGCGAGCCACTGCGGCCAGCGCGCGAGCGACGCGGCGCCCAGCTCGGTGATCAGCAGCTCCGCGCTCGCGGCTTCCGCGAGCGGCGCGAGCATCGCGGCCGCGATCCACGCGGCCGACTGCTCGCCGTCCGGGCCGCCGCGCTCGTAAAGCGCGACGCGATGCCCGTCGCCCGCGAGTCGCCAGGCGATCAGCCGGCCGACGAGGCCGCCGCCGAGCACCGCGAAATCGGGTCGGGAATCCCGGGCGTTCATCGCGCGCCCTCCGCGCGAGCACGCACGACGAGCGTCGACGCGCACGCGCCGCCGCATGCGAACGCACGCGGCATCGGGCCGGAAACCATGCAAAAGACTGAAGATTGTGCGGTCATCATTCCTTCCGTAACGCGCAAAGCGCGTACCCAAAAGGACGAAACCGGCAGCAAAGGCCGGCCGGGCGGGACAAGGGCGCTGACCATGTGGGATGGCAGCCAGCGCGACCCGGCGGGATCAGAAACTTCCCTCGCCGGTATTACCCGGATCGGGTGCGAAGGGTCTTTCTCAGCCTCATCGCGCTGCCCGGAACATCTGCCGGCCGCGCCACGAAGCACCCCTGTTTCGTCGTCGGCCATTAGACCATAAAAGCGGAAAGCGCCGCAAACTGTCCCCCTTGCGGCAAATTCGCCGACGTGCCGCGCCGCTCTGGCACAATGCCCGCAGGCCGGCCGCGCGAGCGGCCGGTTGCCGCGTCACCGCCGGCCTTAAGTGCCGTTTAAGACGCGCGGGCGACCATCCGGACGCCCGCCGTCAGTCGGCGCCGCGTCCCGGCATGCCGTATCGCGGCGCGCGCCCGGCTTCGCCCGGCCCGCGCGCCGGCTACTCATCAGGAAGCACATGACCCAATCGATCGATCCCGTCCGCTCCGCCTCCGACGCGCCGCAGGACGACCGCCCGGTATCCGCATGGAGCCTCATCAAGCCCTACTGGGTATCGTCCGAATGGAAAATCGCGTGGGGCCTGCTGGTCACGATCATCGCGATCAACCTCTGCGTGGTCTGGATCAACGTCCGGCTGAACAAGTGGAACGCGGAGTTCTACAACGCGCTGCAGTCGAAGGACGTCCACGACTTCCCGAACCTGCTGATGCAGTTCTCCGCGCTCGCGTTCGCCTTCATCATCCTCGCCGTGTACGGCCGCTACCTGCGGCAGATGCTCGGCTTCCGCTGGCGCCAGTGGCTCACCGACCGCTTTCTCGGCCAGTGGCTCGGCGATCGCGCGTTCTACCGGATCGAGCGTGACCGCCTCGCCGACAACCCCGACCAGCGGATCACCGACGACCTCCAGTCGTTCGCGACGACCACGCTCGCGCTGTCGCTCGACCTGCTGTCGACGGTCGTCACGCTCGTGTCGTTCATCACGATCCTGTGGTCGCTCGCCGGCGCGCTGACGATTTCGCTCGGCGCGACGCCGATCGCGATCCCCGGCTACATGGTGTGGGCGGCCGCGCTGTACGCGGTGGTCGGCTCGCTGATCATCCAGAAGGTCGGCCATCCGCTCGTGTCGATCAACTACCAGCAGCAGCGCGTCGAGGCCGACTTCCGCTTCGGGCTGATCCGCGTGCGCGAGAACGCCGAGCAGATCGCGTTCTACGACGGCGAGCAGACCGAGACCGGCAACGCGCAAAACCTCTTCATGCGCATCCGCGACAACTGGTGGCGCGTGATGAAGTACACGAAGCGGCTCACGTTCGTGCTGAGCTTCTACGGGCAGATCGCGATCATCTTCCCGCTCGTCGTCGCCGCGCCGCGCTATTTCGCGGGTGCGTTCTCGTTCGGCGTGCTGATGCAGATCTCGTCCGCGTTCGGCACCGTCAGCGATTCGTTCTCGTGGTTCATCAACAGTTACTCGACCCTCGTCGAATGGCGCGCCACCGTCAACCGTCTGCGCGAATTCAAGCGCGTGATGAGCACGTCGCACCTGAAGGAAAGCCTGTCGCCCGCGACCGAGCACGGCGGCATCAACCTGCACTACGTCGACGGCGCGAAACTGTCGACGTCGTCGCTCAAGCTCGCGCTGCCGAACGGCAACGCGCTCGCGAACATCGGCAGCGTCACGATCGAACCCGGCTCGCGCTGGCTCGTGATCGGCAAGTCGGGTTCCGGCAAGAGCACGTTCATGCGCGCGCTCGCGGGCCTGTGGCCGTTCGGCGACGGCGCGATCGACGCGCCGGTCGGCGCGCGGATGATGTTCGTGCCGCAGACGAGCTACTTGCCGATCGGCACGCTGAAGGCTGCGCTCACGTATCCGGCGACAGCCGACGCGTTCAGCGACGAAGCCTGCCGCGACGCGCTGCGCGCATGCCGCCTCGAGGATTACGTCGACCGCCTCGACGAGACCGCGCACTGGACCCGCGTGCTGTCGCCGGGCGAACAGCAGCGCCTGGCCGGCGCGCGCGTGCTGCTGCACAAGCCCGACTTCCTGTTCCTCGACGAAGCGACCAGCGCGCTCGACGCCGACAACGAGGCGCGCCTGTACCACCTGTTCGCCGAACGGCTGCCGAAGGCCGCGATCGTCAGCATCGCGCACCGCGAATCGCTGGCCGCGTTCCACGTCGGCACGATCAACGTCGAGCGCGTGAACGACAGCGACAAGGTCGCGGCTTGAGCGCACGCGCCGCGCCCATCGCACGGATCGCGCTGATCACCGGTGCGAGTTCCGGGATCGGCGCGGCGCTCGCGCGGCGGCTTGCGGCACCCGGCATGGCGCTGGCGCTGCACGCGCGCGGCGCGGACGAAGCGGCGCGCGCCCGGCTCACCGACGTTGCTCACGCATGCACGGCGGCCGGCGCGGCGTGCGTCACGCTCACCGGCGATCTCGGCGAGCCGGGCGTCGCCGCGTCGCTCGTCGATGCGACCGCCACGCACTTCGGCGGGCTCGATCATCTCGTCGCCAATGCCGGCTTCGCCGCGCGGCAATCCTTTTCCGGTCTTTCCGCGGACACGCTCGCGTCCGCCTTCGCGGCGATGCCCGGCGCGTTCTCCGCGCTCGCGGGCCGCGCGCGGCCGCTGCTCGAAGCGTCGGTTGCGCCGCGGATCGTCGCGGTCAGTTCGTTCGTCGCGCACCGCTACCGCGCCGACGCGCCGTTCGCGGCCACCGCCGCGGCGAAGGCTGCGCTCGAATCGCTCGTGCGCTCCGCCGCCGCCGAATTCGCCGCGCGCGGCATCACCGTCAACGCGGTCGCGCCCGGCTTCACGCGCAAGGACCACGGGCCGAGCGCCGGCAATGCCGCCGCATGGGTGCAGGCCGAACAGGCGACACCGCTCGGCCGGATCGCCGAACCCGACGATGTGGCCGCGCTGATCGCGTTCCTGCTGTCGGACGCCGCGCGGCAGATCACCGGCCAGGTCGTGCATGTCGACGGTGGCCTGACGCTCTGAAGCAAGTGCCCGCGCGCCGTGCCGGCGCGTGGACCGTCACCGTTGCCCGGGCCTGCCTGTCGCCCAGGCGCGATCGGATCGGCCATCCCGCCTTTCCAGGACGAACACCCTCCGCCCTCGCTCTTCACCGCGCCGCCGCGCACCGGCACTTCCCTTTTTGGCACCCCGCATCCCGCCCGTAAAATAGCCGCCAGACGGCAGCGCGAGACGAGACAGAAGAGGGGGGCGGCAAGCATGCAGGCATTCCAGTGGTTCAACGAACTGTCGACACGCGAGCGCAGGACGCTGTACGCCGGCTTCGGCGGCTACGCGGTCGACGCGTTCGACTTCATGATCTATTCGTTCCTGATTCCGACGCTGATCGCCACCTGGGGCATGACGAAGAGCGAGGCCGGGATGATCGCGACGAGCTCGCTGATCTCGTCGGCGCTCGGCGGCTGGGTCGCCGGCATCCTTGCCGACCGCTACGGCCGCGTACGCGTGCTGCAGTGGACGATCGCGACGTTCGCGCTGTTCACCTGCCTGTCCGGCTTCACCCATTCGTTCTGGCAACTGCTCGCGACGCGCACGCTGCAGGGCTTCGGCTTCGGCGGCGAATGGTCGGTCGTGACGATCATGATGGCCGAGACGATCCGCACGCCCGAGCATCGCGGGAAAGCGGTCGGCACCGTGCAGAGCAGCTGGTCGTTCGGCTGGGGCGCGGCCGCGATCCTCTACTGGGCGTTCTTCGCGCTGCTGCCCGAGCAGGTCGCATGGCGCGCGTGCTTCTGGATCGGCATCCTGCCCGCGCTGTGGATCCTGTACATCCGTCGCAACGTCAGCGATCCGGACATCTACACGGCCACCCGCCGCGCGCGCGACGAAGGCCGCGTGTCGGGCCACTTCCTCGAGATCTTCTCGCCGCCGCACCTGCGCGCGACGCTGTTCGGCAGCGCGCTGTGCACCGGGATGCTCGGCGGCTACTACGCGATCACGACGTGGCTGCCCACCTACCTGAAAACCGTCCGCCACCTGTCGGTGTTCAACACGAGCGGCTATCTCGTCGTGCTGATCGTCGGCTCGTTCGTCGGCTACGTGGTCGGCGCGATCCTGTCCGACCGGCTCGGCCGCCGCGCGTCGTTCATCCTGTTCGCGATCGGCTCGTTCTCGCTCGGCATGGCGTACACGATGCTGCCGATCACCGACACCGCGATGCTGCTGCTCGGCTTCCCGCTCGGCATCGTCGTGCAGGGAATCTTCGCGGGCGTCGGCGCTTATCTGTCGGAGCTGTATCCGGGCGCGATCCGCGGCTCGGGCCAGGGCTTCTGCTACAACCTCGGGCGCGGGCTCGGCTCATTCTTCCCGATTCTCGTCGGCGCGCTGTCGCAGTCGATGTCGCTCGTGAAGGCGATCGGCCTCGTGGCCGGCGGCGGCTACCTGCTTGTGATCGTCGCCGCGCTCGTGCTGCCGGAAACGCGCGGCAAGTCGCTCGTCGACGATCCGGCCGTCGCGTCATGATCGGCCTCTTCGTTCGGGAAACCGCATGCACGTGATCGTTCTCGGCGCCGGCGTGATCGGCGTCACCACGGCCTGGCACCTGCGCGAAGCAGGCTGCGACGTCACCGTGATCGAACGCGAAGCCGATGTCGCGCAGGCGACGAGCCTCGGCAACGCGGGCGTGATCGCCCCCGGCTACGTGACGCCGTGGGCCGCGCCCGGGATGCCGGGCAAGATCCTCAAGTACCTGTTCAAGCCCGCTTCGCCGCTGATCTTCCGGCCGACGCTCGACGCCGCGCAGTGGCGCTGGATCGCGCGCTGGCTGCGCGAATGCGAGTTCGAGCGGTTCCGTGTGAACAAGCAGCGGATGCAGCGCATCGCGTACTACAGCCGCGCATGCCTGCACGCGTTTCGCGACCGCCATCCGTTCGACTACGGCGCGAGCCGCGGCTACCTGCAACTGCTGCGCGGCGCGTTCGACGTCGAGATGGTGCAGCCCGCGTTGAAGGTGCTGCGCGACGCGGGCATCGCGTTTCGCGAACTCGACGCGGCCGGCTGCACCGCGATCGAACCGGGCCTGCGCTGGGCGCGGCAGGCGCCCGTCGGCGGCATCTACCTGCCCGACGACGAAGCCGGCGACTGTGCACGCTTCACGCGCGAACTGCGGGCACTGTGCGAAGCCTGCGGCGTGACGTTCCGCTTTCGCACGGAAGTGCGGGCGCTCGACGTTGAAGCCGGCCGGGTGCGCGGCGTGCGGATCGTCGGCACCGGCGACGAGGATGGCGGACCGAATCCGCATGCATCGAACCCAGGCGGCAAGCACCGCGACGTGCGGCTCGCTGCCGATGCGATCGTCGTCGCGCTCGGCGTCGACAGCGCCGGCCTGCTGCGGCCGCACGGCATCGACGTGCCGCTGTATCCGGTGAAGGGCTACTCGGCGACGCTCGCCGTCGTCGACGACGAAAAATCGCCACGCGCCGCGCTGATGGACGAATCGCTGAAGACGGCGATCACGCGTTTCGGCCCGACCCTGCGCGTCGCGGGTACCGCGGAACTCGGCAACCGGCACGCCGCGCTGCGCCAGCAGGCGCTCGACACGCTGATGAAGGTGCTCGACGACTGGTTCCCGCACGCGGCCGATCGGGCGTCGGCGCGCTTCTGGGTCGGCCGCCGGCCGATGACGCCCGACGGGCCACCGCTGCTGGGCGCGAGCGGGATCGACGGACTCTGGCTGAACGTCGGCCACGGCTCGACGGGCTGGGCGATGTCGATGGGGTCGGGGAAGGTGGTGGCGGGTCTCGTCACGGGGCGAGAGCCGGAGATCGATCTGTCGGGGTTGACGCTCGAGCGCTACGCCCGGTAGGGCCGGCAGGCCCGCCGATATCGTCGACGCGATGCGCTGACGCGATACACATGGCAGCCGGCAATCGCAACGCGGCTCACAAGCCGCTCACTGCGCCGCCTGGCCGCCCGCCTCGCCGTCCGCCCGCGCAATCGGCGCCGACACGATCGGCCGATGCGACACGCCTTCGTGCGACAACCGGCTTTCGAACAGCGCGAGCGCGTCGAACCGCAGCGCGACCGGCCGCTTCACCGCACCGCCGTGCGCCGGCTGCCCGACCGCATCGTGCGGCAGCCGCGCGAGCGTCACGTGCGGGCGGAACGGCCGCCGGTCGGCCGGCACGCCGAGTTCGCGCAGCTTCGCCGACAGCGCGACATTCAACGCCGCGCACGCCGGCTCGGCGGCCAGCTCGGCGACGATCAGCCGCGCGCGCGGCAGGCTCGGCCACCACGCGATCCGTTCGACCGGCATCAACGGCAGTGCATGCGCGGCCGCGAGCGCCGGCAGGCACGCGGCCAGCGCGTCGCAGCACGCCCGCTCGATCGCGCCGACGAACGCAAGCGTCACATGCAGTTGCGCGGGCAGCGGACGCCGCGCGCCCCGGGTAACCGGCAACGCGTGCAGCGCGTCGCGCGATGCCGCATCGGGCATCAGCGCGACGAACACGCGCAGCCGGTCGCCGTTCATGACTCGCTCGCCGCCACGCGCGGCGCGCGCGCAGGATCAGCCGCGGCCGGACGTTGCGGCAGCGGGCCATGCTCGCCCCACACGTCGGTCGGCAGCACGTTCGCGAGTTCCGGGATCGTATTGCGCGTGAACACCGGATCGGCCACGCCCGCCGCGCGCTGGCGGCGATAGTCGCGCCAGGCCGCGTGCGCGTACTTGCCGAGCGCGAGGATCGCGATCAGGTTGATGATCGCCATCAGCCCCATGCTCGTATCGGCCATCGCCCACACGAGCGGCAGTTGCCCGACGCTGCCGAACATCACCATCGCGAGCACCGCGACGCGGAACAGCGGCAGCACGCCGCGCCGCTTCGTGATGAATTCGACGTTGCCTTCCGCATATGCGTAGTTGCCGATCACCGACGAGTACGCGAAGAAGAAAATCGCGAACGCCATGTAGATGCCGCCCCAGTCGCCGACGTGGCTCGCGATCGAGCGCTGCGTGAGCGCCGCGCCTTCCATGCCGGTGCCGAGTTCGTACTGGCCCGACAGCAGGATCACGAAGGCGGTCGCGCTGCAGATCACGATCGTGTCGACGAACACGCCGAGCATCTGGATCAGCCCCTGCACGACCGGATGCCGCGTGCTGGCGGTTGCCGCCGCATTCGGCGCGCTGCCCATGCCGGCCTCGTTCGAGAACAGCCCGCGCTTCACGCCCATCGCGACCGCCTGGCTGACCGCATAGCCCGTCAGGCCGCCCGCCGCCTGCTCGAGACCGAACGCGCTCTTCACGATCAGCGCGATCACGCCCGGCACCAGCGCGATATGCGTCGCAACCGCATAGACCGCCAGCGCGAGGTAGCCGATCGCCATCAGCGGCACGATCACCTGCGCCACCGCCGCGATCCGGCGAATCCCGCCGAAGATGATCGGCGCGGTCAGCAGCACGAGCCCGAGACCGACCGTCGCGCGGCTCCAGCCGAACGACGTGTCGAACGCATCGGCAATCGCGTTGGCCTGCACCGCATTGAACACGAAGCCGAACGCGAGGATCAGCGACAGCGAGAACAGCACGCCGAAGCCGCGCGAGCGCAGGCCCGTCTGGATGTAGTACGCGGGGCCGCCGCGATAGCTGCCGTCCGGATGCGACACCTTGAAGATCTGCGCGAGCGTCGCCTCGACGAACGCGGACGACATCCCGACCAGCGCCGTCATCCACATCCAGAAGATCGCGCCCGGCCCGCCGACGGTCAGCGCGACCGCGACGCCGGCGATGTTGCCGGTGCCGACGCGGCTCGCGAGCCCGGTCGCGAACGCCTGGAACGACGAGATGCTGCCCGGCTCGCCCTTGCTGCCGACCAGCTTCACGCTGAGCAACAGCGCCTTCAGCTGGATCATCCGAAACCGCAGCGTGAACCACAGGCCCACGCCGAGCAGCAGCGCGATCAGCACGTAGTTCCACAACACGCCGTTGACGGCGTCGATCAGCCCTTGCACGAGTGCTTCCATCCAGAATCCTTGTAAATAGGGTCGGTCACATGTGATAGCCGCTCGCTTCACGGCCGGAGGGGCGACATGATATGACAGTTTGCAAGGATCATTACAAAACGAAAGGTTTGGGATGACCGGAAATTGCTGCCGGATGTGATCAGATTAGGCGACGCTTCGCGAAAATGCGGAGGTGCCAGGATCGTGACAGCCGCGGCGTGGGATCGTGTCGTGGCGCGCCCGGGGCGGTGTCCGACGCAGCGAGACGCCGGCCGGTCGCCCGATACGAAGCGCACGGCGCGCACCGCACGATCACCGAATCGTGTGCGCAAAAAAAACCGGGCGCCCTTTCGGACGCCCGGTTTCCACGACGGCTACCGACCTGCGCTTATCGCGGCAGGTTCGAATGCCCCATCAGATACGCATCGACCGAGCGTGCGCACTGGCGGCCTTCGCGGATCGCCCACACCACGAGCGACTGGCCGCGGCGCATGTCGCCCGCCGCGAACACCTTGTCGACCGACGTGTAGTACGAACGATCGCCTTCGGTCGCCGCACGCGCATTGCCGCGCGCATCCTTCGCGACGCCGAATGCCTCCAGCACGGGCGCTGCCGGCTGCGTGAAGCCCATCGCGAGCAGCACGAGGTCGGCCTTCATTTCGAACTCGGAGCCCGGCACTTCCTGCATCTTGCCGTCCTTCCACTCGACGCGCACCGCGATCAGCTTCTCGACCTTGCCGTTCTTGCCTTCGAGACGCTTCGTCGCGACCGCCCAGTCGCGCTCGCAACCTTCCTCGTGCGACGACGACGTGCGCAGCTTGATCGGCCAGTACGGCCACACGAGCGGCTTGTTTTCCTCTTCCGGCGGCTGCGGCAGCAGCTCGAACTGCGTGACCTGCTTCGCGCCGTGACGGTTCGACGTGCCGACGCAGTCCGAACCCGTGTCGCCACCACCGATCACGATCACGTGCTTGCCCTTCGCGAGCAGCTGGTCGACGAGCTTGTCACCCGCGTTCACGCGGTTCTGCTGCGGCAGGAAGTCCATCGCGTAATGCACGCCTGCGAGTTCGCGGCCCGGCACCGGCAGGTCGCGCGGCGTTTCCGAGCCGCCCGCGATCACGACCGCGTCGAATTCCTCCTTCAGCGTGTCCGGCGAGATGGTTTCCTTCGCGAGGCTGCCGATCGACTCGGGCAGCGGATCCTTGCCGATGAACACGCTGGTGCGGAACGTCACGCCTTCCGCTTCCATCTGGCGCATGCGGCGGTCGATCAGCCACTTCTCGAGCTTGAAGTCGGGGATCCCGTAACGCAGCAGGCCGCCGACACGGTCGTTCTTCTCGAACACCGTCACGTCGTGGCCCGCACGCGCGAGCTGCTGCGCGGCGGCGAGACCCGCAGGGCCCGAACCGACGACCGCGACCTTCTTGCCGGTCTTGTGCTCGGCCGGCAGCGGCTTCACCCAGCCTTCCGCCCAGGCCTTGTCGATGATCGCGTGCTCGATCGACTTGATGCCGACCGGGTCGTCGTTGATCCCGAGCGTGCACGCGGCTTCGCACGGCGCCGGGCAGATGCGGCCCGTGAATTCCGGGAAGTTGTTGGTCGAGTGCAGGACTTCGATCGCCTGCTGCCAGTCCTGGCGGTAAACGAGATCGTTGAAGTCCGGAATGATGTTGTTGACCGGGCAGCCGTTGTTGCAGAACGGGATGCCGCAATCCATGCAGCGCGCGCCTTGGACCTTTGCGTCCGCGTCGGTCAGTGCCGCGACGAATTCCTTGTAGTGCTTCACGCGCGTGAGCGGTGCTTCGTACGCCTCGTGGCGGCGTTCGAACTCCAGAAAACCGGTTGCCTTGCCCATAAGGTGCTCTTCTGTTCGGTGTATCGGGTGGGGGAGCCGCGCGCGGCAGTCATGCGCGCGCGGCATTCGCTATGTCGTTCGTCGCTCAGGCGGCCAGCTCTTCCTTCGCCGCCTTCTTCGCACCGATCTCGCCCAGCGCGCGCTTGTATTCGTGCGGAAACACCTTCACGAACTGGCGGCGCGCCGCGTCCCAGTTTTCCAGCAGCGACTTCGCGCGCGGCGAACCCGTGAACTGGAAATGACGCTCGACGAGCCCCTTGAGCAGCGCTTCGTCCGTCGTGCCTTCGTGCCAGAGCGCGCGGTCGACCGTGCGCTCCTGCTCGGCCTGCTGCAGCACCGGCTCGAGCGCGACCATCGACTTGTTGCACTTCGCCGCGAACGTGCCTTCCGGATCGTAGATGTATGCGAGACCGCCCGACATGCCGGCCGCGAAGTTGCGCCCGGTCTCGCCGAGCACGACGACCGTGCCGCCCGTCATGTATTCGCAACCGTGGTCGCCCGTGCCTTCGACGACCGCCGTCGCACCCGAGTTGCGCACGCAGAAGCGCTCGCCCGCCACGCCGCGGAAGAACGATTCGCCTTCGATCGCGCCGTACATCACCGTGTTGCCGCAGATGATGTTTTCCTCGGACTTGCCGCGGAAGTCGTTGGTCGGGCGGATGATGATCCGGCCGCCCGACAGGCCCTTGCCGACGTAGTCGTTGCCGTCGCCGACGAGGTCGAGCGTCACGCCCTTCGCGAGGAACGCGCCGAAGCTCTGGCCGGCCGTGCCCTTCAGCTGGATGTGCACCGCGTCGTCGGCCAGGCCGTCGTGGCCGTGCTTCTTCGCGATCACGCCCGACAGCATCGCGCCGACCGTCCGGTTCACGTTGCGCACCGGCTGGATGAACGACACATGCTCGCCGTTCTCGATCGCGGCCTTCGCCTTCTCGATCAGCACGTGGTCGAGCGCGCGCTCGAGGCCGTGATCCTGCACGTCGACGTGACGCGGCGCGACGTCCTCGCATTCTTCCGGCTGGTAGAACACGCGCGAGAAGTCGAGGCCCTTCGCCTTCCAGTGCTCGATGCCCTTGCGGGTGTCGAGCAGGTCGGCGCGGCCGATCAGGTCGTCGAACTTCGCGACGCCGAGCTGCGCCATGATCTCGCGCACTTCCTCGGCGACGAAGAAGAAGTAGTTCACGACGTGCTCGGGCTGGCCCTTGAACTTCGCACGCAGCACCGGATCCTGCGTCGCGACGCCGACCGGGCACGTGTTCAGGTGGCACTTGCGCATCATGATGCAACCTTCGACGACGAGCGGCGCCGTCGCGAAGCCGAATTCGTCCGCGCCGAGCAGCGCGCCGATCACGACGTCGCGGCCCGTCTTCATCTGGCCGTCGGCCTGCACGCGGATACGGCCGCGCAGGCGGTTCAGCACCAGCGTCTGCTGCGTTTCGGCCAAGCCGAGTTCCCACGGCGTGCCCGCGTGCTTGACCGACGACAGCGGCGATGCGCCCGTGCCGCCGTCATGGCCGGCGATCACGACGTGATCGGCCTTCGCCTTCGCCACACCGGCCGCGACCGTGCCGACGCCCACTTCCGACACGAGTTTCACGGAGATGCTCGCGCTCGGGTTCACGTTCTTCAGGTCGTGGATCAGCTGCGCCAGATCCTCGATCGAATAGATGTCGTGGTGCGGCGGCGGCGAGATCAGGCCGACGCCCGGCACCGAGTAACGCAGCTTGCCGATGTATTCGGACACCTTGTGGCCCGGCAGCTGGCCGCCTTCGCCCGGCTTCGCGCCCTGCGCCATCTTGATCTGGATCTGGTCGGCCGACGCGAGGTACTCGGCGGTGACGCCGAAGCGGCCCGACGCGACCTGCTTGATCTTCGAGCGCAGCGAATCGCCGTCCTTCAGCGGAATGTCGCTGACGATTTCATCGCCGATCACCGACTTCAGCGTCTCGCCCGACTTGATCGGAATGCCGCGCAGTTCGTTGCGGTAACGCTTCTCGTCCTCGCCGCCTTCGCCGGTGTTCGACTTGCCGCCGATCCGGTTCATCGCGATCGCAAGCGTTGCGTGCGCTTCCGTGCTGATCGAACCGAGCGACATCGCGCCCGTCGCGAAGCGCTTGACGATGTCCTTCGCCGGCTCGACGTCGTCGATCGGGATCGCCTTGGTCGGCTCGACCTTGAACTCGAACAGGCCGCGGAACGTCATGTGACGCTTGGTCTGGTCGTTGATCAGGTGCGCGTATTCCTTGTACGTCTGGTACGAGTTGCTGCGCGTCGCGTGCTGCAGCTTCGCGATCGAATCCGGCGTCCACATGTGGTCTTCGCCACGCACGCGGTACGCATACTCGCCGCCCGCGTCGAGCATGTCGCGCAGGACCGGGCTGTCGCCGAACGCGTCGCGATGCAGGCGGATCGCCTCTTCCGCGACTTCGAACAGGCCGATGCCGCCGACCTTCGACGCCGTGCCCTTGAAGTACTTCTCGACGAGGTCGCTCGACAGGCCGAGCGCTTCGAAGATCTGCGCACCGGTGTACGACATGTACGTCGAGATGCCCATCTTCGACATCACCTTCTGCAGGCCCTTGCCGACCGCCTTCGTGAAGTTGTAGACGGCCTTCTCCGGCGACAGGTCGCCCGGCAGCCCTTCGGCCATCTTCGCGAGCGTTTCCATCGCGAGGTACGGGTGCACGGCTTCCGCGCCGTAGCCCGCGAGCAGCGCGAAGTGGTGCGTCTCACGTGCGGAGCCCGTCTCGACGACGAGGCCCGTGCTCGTGCGCAGCCCCTGCTGGACGAGGTGCGAGTGGATCGCCGACGTGGCGAGCAGCGCCGGAATCGCGACATGCTCGGCGTCCGTCTTGCGGTCCGACACGATCAGCATGTTGTAGCCCGACTTCACCGCGTCGACGGCTTCCGCGCACAGCGACGCGAGGCGTGCCTCGATGCCTTCCTTGCCCCAGGCGACCGGGTAGCAGATGTTCAGTTCGTACGCGCTGAACTTGCCGCCCGTGTACTGGTCGATCGCGCGGATCTTCGCGATGTCCTTGAAGTCGAGCACCGGCTGCGACACTTCGAGACGCATCGGCGGGTTGATGTTGTTCGTGTCGAGCAGGTTCGGCTTCGGGCCGATGAACGACACGAGCGACATGACCATGTTCTCGCGGATCGGGTCGATCGGCGGGTTCGTGACCTGCGCGAACAGCTGCTTGAAGTAGTGATAGAGCGTCTTGTTCTTGTTCGACATCACCGCGAGCGGCGAGTCGTTGCCCATCGAACCGACGGCTTCCTCGCCCTGCTGCGCCATCGGCGCCATCAGGAACTTCAGGTCTTCCTGCGTATAGCCGAACGCCTGCTGGCGGTCGAGCAGCGCGGCGCCCTGCGTGCGGCCGGCCGCGACTTCCTCGGCCTTCGGCTCGATCTCGTCGAGCTTGATGCGCACGGCGTCGATCCAGCTCTTGTATGGCTTCGCGTTCGCGAGGTTGTCCTTCAGTTCCTTGTCGTCGATGATGCGGCCGTGTTCCATGTCGATCAGGAACATCTTGCCCGGCTGCAGGCGCCACTTCTTGACGATCTTCGATTCGGGGATCGGCAGCGTGCCGGCTTCCGACGCCATGATCACGAGATCGTCGTCGGTGACGATGTAGCGCGCCGGACGCAGGCCGTTACGGTCGAGCGTCGCGCCGATCTGGCGGCCGTCGGTGAACGCGATCGCGGCCGGGCCGTCCCACGGCTCCATCATCGCGGCGTGGTATTCGTAGAACGCGCGGCGGTTCTCGTCCATCAGCGTGTGCTGTTCCCATGCTTCCGGGATCATCATCATCACCGCGTGCACGAGCGGGTAGCCGGCCATCACCAGCAGCTCGAGACAGTTGTCGAACGACGCGGTATCCGACTGGCCCGGGTAGATCAGCGGCCACAGCTTCGGCAGATCGTCGGCGAGCACGTGCGACGCGATCGCGCCGGTACGCGCGTTCAGCCAGTTCACGTTGCCCTTCACGGTGTTGATCTCGCCGTTGTGCGCGATCATCCGGTACGGGTGAGCCAGCTCCCACGCCGGGAACGTGTTGGTCGAGAAGCGCTGGTGCACGAGCGCGAGCGCCGACACGACACGCGCGTCCTGCAGGTCGCGGTAATACACGCCGACCTGGCCCGCGAGCAGCAGCCCCTTGTAGACGATCGTGCGCGCCGACATCGACGGCACGAAGTATTCCTTGCCGTGCTTGAGCTTCAGCGCCTGGATGCGGTGGCTCGCCGTCTTACGGATCACGTACAGCTTCCGCTCGAGCGCGTCCGTCACCATGATGTCCTTGCCGCGGCCGATGAAGATCTGGCGGATCAGCGGCTCGCTCGCCTTGACCGTCGGCGAAATCGGCATCGCATGATCGACCGGCACGTCGCGCCAGCCGAGCACGACCTGGCCTTCGGCCTTCACCGTCCGCTCGAGCTCCTGCTCGCACGCGAGACGCGATGCGTTTTCCTTCGGCAGGAAGATCATGCCGACCCCATATTCACCGGCCGGGGGCAGGTTCACGCCCTGCTTCGCCATTTCCTCGCGATAGAACGCGTCCGGAATCTGGATCAGGATGCCCGCGCCGTCGCCCATCAGCGGATCGGCGCCGACCGCGCCACGGTGATCGAGGTTCTCGAGGATCTTCAGACCCTGCTGAATGATCTCGTGGCTCTTCTTGCCCTTGATGTGAGCGACGAAGCCGACGCCACAGGCGTCGTGTTCGTTTTGCGGGTCATACAGACCTTGTGCGGCGGGCACCGCGGCGAGCGGCTGCTGGTGGTCGTTCATGGGGACACCGTCGTAAAGGGGGCCTGGAGGCCGTTGAACCATTTTCTTGTTGCCGTCGCTCCCGCTCCCAACGGGAGACGGCACGGCCGACCGTGGATGGGCATGCTTCGCCCGGGCCACCGGAATTCGGAATATACGCGACGAATCAAAGGAATAGCAACAAAAACCGCTTGATCGAGCCCCAATAAAATGGATGCCTCGATCTGGTGCCGTTTTATTGGGGACGTATCGTTTTGGTGCAAAAAGAAGCGGCACCCGCAGCGCCGCCTCCTGAACCGCCATTCCTGCGTTACTGCTGGATCGGCGGCGTGTTTTCACGCACCTTTCTGGGGCGTCCGCGCGGCAGCGGCGACACGCGCCGGTTCGCGGTACGCGCCGCCCACTCGCGATAATTCTCGCCGCCGAGCACCCAGCCCTTCAACGTCGCCTGCTGCAGCTGGTCGGCCTGGCGCTCGTCGAGCGGCTGCTCGCACAGCTCCTTGTACGCGCGCTGGCGGTCGAACGGCGTATTGCCGAGCGCCCAGTAGAGCGGATGGTCGGTGATCAGGCTGTCGACGGTGAGCCCGACGTGGTGCCGGTAGCTCGACCACCGATAGGCCTCGGGCGTCGCGACGAGCTGCGCGCGCACCGGGCTCATCTCGACCACGCGGCTCGCGAGCAGGAAATAGCGCTCGCCTTCGATCACGGTCGCGCGATAGCGGCCTTCCCACAGGGTGCCGCGCCGCGAGTAGCGGCGGTTGAAATGCGCGACGTAGCGGCGACCGACGGCCTGCATCGCTTTCGGCAGGCTCGCTTCGTCGCTCGGCGTCACGAGCAGTTGCACCTGGCGGGGCAGCAGCACGTAGGCGTGCACCGACAGGTGATGATCGCGCGCGGCGGCCTTCAGGCAATCGATGAAGAGTTCGTAGTCCTGGTCGTCGACGAACGCGGGTTGCTGATCCAGGCCGCGCAGTATCACGTGCTGCGGCTGGTCGGGAACGTAGAGTCGTGCTAACCGTGCCATGCTGAATGTCCGTTTGAACGCGTTAGGAAATACCCGGGGGTCCGAAAGTGCGCACCTGCGTAGAATGCCTGTCCCCGCGGGGCGCGAAAGCGTACGGTCGTACGAAACCTAGGGAGAAAACTCTAACTTACGAGCTTGTTTGGTTTTAAACGCAGTCGTCATAATGAGCACGCCTTTGATCGGAGGAGACACAATGAAACGAAAACTGGCCATTACGGGGGCCGCAGCGCTCGCATTCGCGGGCGGTACGGCACACGCACAATCCGCAGGTGATTTCTACGTCAGCACCGGCTGGCTGCACCTTTCGCCGCAGGACAGCAGCGACCCGCTGTTCGTCTACCGCGTAGGCGGCACGCCCATCAACCAATCCATTCCCAACACCGGCGCGGGCATCAACGACGCCGACACGCTGGGGCTCGCGGCGGGCTACTTCGTCACCGACCATATCTCCACCGAGCTCGTGATGGGGATACCGCCGAAGTTCGACATTACCGGCAAGGGTCAGTTCGATAGATTCGGCGTACTCGGCCGCGCGTACCAGTGGAGCCCCGCCGTCTTGCTGCGCTACCACTTCAACGACGCCAATGCGAAGTTCCGTCCGTATGTCGGTGTCGGCGCGACCTATGTCTGGTTCACCGGCGCGAAGATCACCAACGGCACGTTCGAGAACGGCGTGCTCGGCGGCCCGACCAGCGCGACGACCAGCAACCAGTGGGCGCCCGTCTTCAACGCCGGCTTCACGTACAACTTCACGAAGCACTGGTTCGCGGGGCTGTCGCTCTCGTACATCCCTGTCAGCGTGACCGCGACCTTCACGACGGCCCGCCGGACGCCGGTCGGCACCCTGACCGAAACGTCGAAAGCGAAGATCTCGCTGAACCCGATCGTCACGTACCTGAACCTCGGCTACCGCTTCTAAGCGTAGTCGAATATTTGGGGAATGGTTAATCCTGCTGCAATTTGTAGCGGATTTTTCGTGACGTAACGTCTCCACGATGCGAAACGCCCCGGCGGGAATCCCGTCGGGGCGTCGTTTTTTCGCATCAGGCACGTTCCTGACGCCGGTTTCGCCAGCCGTTGTCGCGCCGTCAGGGGATGGCGATGTCGTCCAGCGCTGCCGGCCCGATCAGGTCGATCCGGTCCGTGCAGACCGCGTCGACGCCCCAGCGGGCGAGTTCGCGTGCCCGTTCGAGGTCGTTTACCGTGTAAACCAGGATGCGCAGCCCGGCCGCCTTGATCGCGCGCACGAGCGGTTCGTCGAGCTGGGTGTGGTCTGCATGCAACGAAACGCAGCCGAGCGCGCCGACGACCTGCGCATGCCAATCGTCCGGCACGGACTCGTAGAGCATTCCGCGCGGCAGCGCAGGCGCCGTCGCGCGTGCCTGTTGCAGCGCATCGAACGAGAACGACGACAGGAGCGGCGGAATCGCGGCATCACGCCAGTACGCGGCCGCGTCGGCCGCCACGCGCTGCCCCGTCTCGCGCTCGCGCCCCGGGCACGGCTTGATCTCGACGTTCGCTGCCAACCCGTGGGCGAGACAGCGCGCCGCCGCCGCCTCGAGCGTCGGCATCCGCTCGCCCGCGAAGCGCGCGTCGCGCCATGCGCCCGCATCGAGCGCGGCCAGCGCGTCATAACGCATGCCCGCCGCCGCGCCGTGACCGTTCGACGTGCGGTCGACCGTGTCGTCGTGCAGCAGGAACGTCACGTCGTCGGCCGATAGCTTCGCGTCGAACTCGACCATCCGGTGGCCACGGCGCGCGCCCTCGTCGAGCGCGGCGAGCGTGTTCTCCGGCGCGAGCGTGCCGCCGCCGCGATGGGCGACGACGCGCGGATAAGGCCACCAGTCGGTACGGGTCGTCATCGTCGGTCTCTCGGCAAGGTCAGCAGGGTCAGCCGGCACGCTTGCCGGTCTCGGGATCGAAGAAATGCAGGCGGTGCGCCGGCAGCGCGGCCGCCAGCGCCGTGCCGCGCGCGGGACGGTCCGCGTGCGGCAGGCGCACCGCGACGTCGTGATTGCCCCAGCGGCCGTGCGCGAGATTGTCCGCGCCGAGCAGCTCGCACGAGTCGACCGGCAGCGTCGCCTGCGCGACGCCCGGCTGCGGCGTCATGTGTTCGGGACGCACGCCGAGCACCCAGTCGCGCCCGGTGGCGATCTCGCGGCCGATGCCGGGGGCGCCCGCGACCGGCAGCGCGGGGCCGCCGCCCGCGACCGTAAACGTCGCGCCGTCGTCCGACAGCCGGCCGTGCATCAGGTTCATCGCGGGCGAGCCGATGAAGCCCGCGACGAACACCGTCGCCGGCTTCTCGTACACGTCGACCGGCGCGCCGATCTGCTCCGCGTAGCCGCGGTTCATCACGATCACGCGCTGCGCAAGGGTCATCGCCTCGATCTGGTCGTGCGTCACGTAGACGCTCGTCGTCGCGAGCCGCGCATGCAGCCGCTGGATCTCGAGCCGCATCTGTACGCGCAACTTCGCGTCGAGGTTCGACAACGGCTCGTCGAACAGGAACACCGACGGCTCGCGCACGATCGCGCGCCCCATCGCGACACGCTGCCGCTGGCCGCCCGACAGCTCGCGCGGCCGCCGCGCGAGCAGCGGCTCGAGCTCGAGGATCTTCGCGGCCGCGGCCACCCGCGAATCGATCGTCGCGCGCTCGATCCCGCGGATCTTCAGCCCGTAGCCCATGTTCTGCGCGACCGTCATGTGCGGGTACAGCGCATAGTTCTGGAACACCATCGCGATGTCGCGATCCTTCGGCTCCAGCGCGTTGACGACGCGCTCGCCGATCGCGATCTCGCCGTCCGTCACCGTCTCGAGCCCCGCGATCATCCGCAGCAACGTCGACTTGCCGCAGCCCGACGGGCCGACCAGCACGATGAATTCGCCGTCGGCGATCTCCACGTCGATGCCATGCAGCACGTGCTGCTTGCCGTCGTAGGATTTCCTGACGCCCTTCAAGCTCAGCGCAGCCATTCTTGGTCTTTCTCCCGGTTGCCGTCCGTCATTTATTTCTCGGAATCGACGAGGCCGCGCACGAACCAGCGCTGCATCGCCAGCACGACGACGAGCGGCGGGATCATTCCCAGCAGCGTCGCCGCCATCACGTATTGCCATTCGGTCGCGGCGTCGCCGCTCGCGATCATCGTCTTGATACCCACCACCGCCGTCGACAGCGAGGCCTCCGTCGTGATCAGGATCGGCCACAGATACTGGTTCCAGCCGTAGATGAACGTGATCACGAACAGCGCCGCGATGCTCGTCTTCGACAGTGGCAGCACGACGTCCCAGAAGAACCGCAGCGGCCCCGCGCCGTCGATGCGTGCGGCATCCATCAGCTCGTCGGGCAGCGTCATGAAGAACTGGCGGAACAGGAACGTCGCGGTCGCCGATGCGATCAGCGGCAGCGTGAGCCCCGCGTAGGTGTTCGTCAGGTGCAGCGTCGACACGACTTGCACGGTCGGGAAGATCCGCACTTCCACCGGCAGCATCAGCGTGACGAAGATCAGCCAGAACGCCGTGTTGCGGAACGGGAAGCGGAAATAGACGATCGCGTACGCGGACAGGATCGACACCGCGATCTTGCCCACCGCGATGCCGAGCGCCATCGCGAAGCTGTTCACGAGCAGGCGGCCGAACGGCGCCGTCGTACCGCCGCTGCCATGCCCCCAGATGTACGCGACGTTCTCGAACAGGTGCGTGCTCGGCACGAGCGACAGCGGCACCGTGAACACTTCCTGCGCGTTCATCGTCGCCGCGCAGAACGCGACGTAGACGGGAAACACGATCAGCACCACACCCGCGATCAGCACCGCGTGGCAGAACAGGTCGAAGCCCTTGCGATTTTCGATCATGCGTATTGCACCCTGCGTTCGACGAAGCGGAACTGGATCACCGTGAGCCCGACGACGATGATCATCAGCACGACCGACTGCGCGCCCGAGCTGCCGATGTCGAGCCCCTGGAAGCCCTCCGCGAAGATCTTGTAGATCAGTGTCTTCGTGCTCTGCGCCGGACCGCCGCCGGTGGCCGCGTCGATCACCGGGAACGTGTCGAAGAACGCGTAGACGAGGTTCACGACCAGCAGGAAGAAGCTGGTGGGCGACAGCAGCGGCAGCACGATGTTGAAGAAGCGCCGCACCGGCCCGGCGCCGTCGATCGCCGCCGCCTCGATCAGCGAGCGCGGAATCGCCTGCAGGCCCGCGTAGAAGAACAGGAAGTTGTAGCTCACCTGCTTCCACACCGATGCGAGCACGACGAGGAACATCGCCTGCCCGCCGTTCAGCGCGTGATTCCACACGATGCCGCTCTTCGCGAGCGCATAGGTGATCAGGCCGATGCTCGGGTTGAACAGGAACGCCCACAGCACGGCAGCGATGGTCGGGGCGACCGCGTATGGCCAGATCAGCAGCGTGCGGTACACGCGCGCGCCGCGGATCACGCGATCGGCGCACGCGGCGAGAACCAGCGACACGACGAGCCCGCTCACCGTGACGAGCGAACTGAACACGAGCGTCGTGCGGAACGAATCGAGATATAGCGGATCGGCGAACAGGTGCGCGAAGTTCGCAAGGCCGACGAATTCGCTCGACGTGCCGAACGCGTCCTGCATCTGCGTCGACTGCCATAGCGCGACGCCGGCCGGCCACAGGAAGAACACGGCGGTGATCGCGAGCTGCGGCGCGATCAGCAGGTACGGCAGCAGGCTCGTACCGAAACGGGAACGGGATTGCATCGCGAAGATCCGGTCAGGCGCAACGGAAAGGGGGCGTGCCGCCGGCCGGCACGCGCATCCGCACTGGATGCGACGCGGCCGGCGGCACGGTGCGATGCGGGCTCAGCCGCCCGACTTCTCGAAGCGGCGCAGCAGTTCGTCGCCGCGCGACGCGGCCGAATCGAGCGCGTCCTTCGGCGACTTCTTCTGCGCCCAGACCTGTTCGAACTCCTCGTCGACCACCGTGCGGATCTGCGGCATGTTACCCAGGCGCAGCCCCTTCGTGTACGGCAGCGGTGGCTTGTTCAGCATCTGCTTGATCGCGGTTTCGGCGCTCGGGTTCTTCGCGTAGAAGCCCTGCTGGCGCGTGAGGTCGTACGCCGCGGTCGTCACGGGCAGGTAGCCCGTGTCCTGGTGCCACTTCGCGGCGACCGCCGGCGAGGCCAGGTACGCGAGGAATTTCGCGACGCCCTTGTAGGTCGCCGGATCCTTGCCCGCCAGCACCCACAGGCTCGCACCGCCGATGATCGCGTTCTGCGGAGCGCCCTTCACGTTCGCGTCGTACGGCATCATGCCCGTGCCGTAGCTGAACTTCGCGAACTTCTGCACGTTCGCGAGCGCGCCCGACGACGTCGTCAGGATCCCGCAGTCGCCGCTGTAGAACTTCGCCGACGCCTCATCCTTGCGGCCCGCGTACGTGAACGTGCCGTCCTTCGCCATCTGTTGCAGGAACGAGATGTGCGCAATCTGCTGCGGCTTGTTGAATTCGAGCGCCGCGTCGGTACCGTCGAAGCCGTTGTTGCGGCTCGCGAACGGCAGCCCGTGCCACGCGCTGTAGTTCTCGAGCTGGATCCAGCCCTGCCAGCCGGTCGTGAAGCCGCACGCCATCCCCGACTTGCGCAGCTTCTCGGCATCGGCCTGCACGTCGGCCCACGTCTTCGGCGGCTGGTTCGGGTCGAGCCCGGCCTTCTTGAACGCGTCCTTGTTGTAGTACAGCACCGGCGTCGAGCTGTTGAACGGCATCGAGACGAGATGGCCCGTCTTCGCGTCGCTGTAGTAGCTCGCGATGGTCGGCACGAACGCCTTTTCGTCGAGCGGCACGCCGGCCTGCTTGAACACGTCGTAGACGGGCACGACGGCCTTCTTCGCCTGCATCATCGTGGCCGTGCCGACTTCGTAGACCTGGAGGATCGCCGGCGCGTTGCCGCTGCGATAGGCGGCGATGCCGGCCGCGAGCGCCTGGTCGTAGGTGCCCTTGAAGACCGGCACGATCTTGTAGTCGCTCTGCGACGCATTGAACTGGTCGGCGATCGCATTGACCCGCTCGCCGAGCGCGGCCTCCATCGCATGCCAGAACTGGATTTCCGTCGCGGCGAGCGCCACGTGCTGTACCCCGAACATCAGCGCGCCGCCGAGCGCGATCGAACGAACCAGTGTCCCCGCAGGCTTCTTCTTCATCGACCTCTCTCCTATGAAAACGTTACCAACAGCGTGTGCAACATTCCCGTCGCCATTGAACCGGCGAAGTCTAGTGATCGTTTGTGACAGTCAGTTGTCGCCGATGACGAACAGGCGCTGATACTCCTTCAGCGCGAAGCGGTCGGTCATGCCGGCGATGTAGTGCGCGACGAGGCGCGGCTGCTGCGCGGTGTCGTCGGACTGGTACGGCGGCGGCAACAGGCGCGGATCGTCGATGAACGCGTCGAACAGGCCGGTGACGACCCGCTGCGCCTTGCTCGCCATGCGCATCACCTTGTAGTGGCGATAGAGGTTCTTGAAGAGGAAACGCTTGAGGGCGGCCGCCTGCGCGGCGACCGTTTCGCTGTGCGACACGAGCGGCGGCGCGGCGCGCACGTCGTCGAGCGATGCGGGCGCGACACGCGCGAGATTGCGCGTCGTCTCGTCGATCAGGTCGACGATCAGCGTGTTGATGATGCGGCGCACCGTCTCGTGCACGAGACGGCGGCCTTCGAGGTACGGGAATTCGGCGAGCGCCGCCTCGTAGTGGCGCTGCCACAGCTCGACTTCCGCGAGCTGCTCGATCGTGATCAGGCCGGAACGCAGGCCGTCGTCGACGTCGTGGTTGTTGTACGCGATCTCGTCCGCGATGTTGGCGAGCTGCGCTTCGAGCGACGGCTGGCGGCCTTGCAGGAAGCGCTCGCCGAGCGCGCCGAGCTTGCGCGCATTCTCGCGCGAGCAGTGCTTCAGAATGCCTTCGCGCGTCTCGAAGCACAGGTTCAGCCCGTCGAACGCGCCGTAGTGCTCCTCGAGCTCGTCGACGACCGCGAGGCTCTGCAGGTTGTGCTCGAAGCCGCCATGCTCGCGCATGCAGGCATTCAGCGCGTCCTGCCCGGCATGGCCGAACGGCGTATGGCCGAGGTCGTGCGCGAGCGAGATCGCCTCGACGAGATCCTCGTTCAGGCGCAGGTTGCGCGCGACCGAGCGCGCGATCTGCGCGACTTCGAGACTGTGCGTGAGACGGGTGCGGAACAGGTCGCCTTCGTGATTGACGAAGACCTGCGTCTTGTATTCGAGCCGGCGAAATGCGGTCGAATGGACGATGCGGTCGCGGTCGCGCTGGAATTCGGTGCGCGCCGCCGGCGGTGCTTCCGGATGGCGACGGCCGCGCGACTGCGACGCATGTGCCGCATACGGAGCGAGATGGGCTTCCAGCGCCGCCAGCGTCGGCGGCTCGGCCACCGGCGCAACTGACGCGTGGCCGGCTTCGGGCAGTGTGCTGCTGGATGTCTCGCTCACGTCTCCTCCATGTCAGGGGCGCCGGGGCATCCGGGCCGCCGTTAGCGGGTGGTCTGCGCCAGTGTGGCGAACACGGCTTCGTCCGGCGCCTGCGTGATCAGCGTATCGCCGAATCGCTTCAGCAGGATGAACTTGATCGCGCCGGCCTCGGCCTTCTTGTCGACGCGCATCAGGTCCATATAGCGCGCGTCGCCGAGCGCGGGCCCGCGGGTCGGCAGGTGCGCAGCCGCGATCACCGCATCGAGGCGCTGCCGCGACGCTTCGTCGAGCAGGCCGAGCCGCACCGACAGATCACCCGCCATCACCATCCCACAGCCGACCGCCTCGCCGTGCAGCCATTCGCCGTAGCCGAGCCCGGCCTCGATCGCATGGCCGAACGTGTGGCCGAAATTCAGGATCGCACGCAGGCCGCCTTCGCGTTCGTCGGCCGCCACCACGCTTGCCTTGATCTCGCACGAGCGCTTCACCGCATGCGCGAGCGCAGCCGGGTCGCGACGGTTCAGCGCGTCGACGTTCGCCTCGATCCAGTCGAAGAATTCCGCATCGGCGATCGCGCCGGTCTTGATGATCTCGGCGACGCCGGCTGCCAGTTCGCGGTCGGGCAGCGTCGTCAGCGCGCCGATGTCCGCGATCACGGCCTGCGGCTGGTAGAACGCGCCAATCATGTTCTTGCCGAGCGGGTGGTTGATGCCCGTCTTGCCGCCGACCGACGAGTCGACCTGCGACAGCAGCGTCGTCGGCACCTGGATGAACGGCACGCCGCGCATGTAGCACGCGGCGGCAAAGCCCGTCATGTCGCCGATCACGCCGCCGCCGACCGCGACGAGCGTCGTCTTGCGGTCCGCGCGGTCGGTCAGCAGGCCGTCGAAGATCAGGTTCAGCGTTTCCCAGTTCTTGTACGCCTCGCCGTCCGGCAGCACGACCGTCGACACGCGTTTGCCGAGCGGCGCAAGCGCCGCGCGCAGCGCGTCGCCGTAGAGCGGATCGACCGTCGTGTTCGTGACGATCGTGACGGACGAGCCCTTGATATGAGGCGCGAACAGCTCGGCGCGACCGATCAAGCCGGCGCCAATGTGAATCGGATAGGCGCGGTCGCCCAGGTCGACGTTGACAGTAATCATGCTTGTAGCGGCTTGGCGATGACGCCGGCCAGTTCGAGTTGCATCAGCACCATGTTGACGAGACCGTTGACCGACGGACGGCCGGTCTCGATGACGAAATCCGCGCATTCGCGGTACAGCGGGTCGCGTACCTCGTACAGCGCTTCGAGACGCCCCTTCGGATCTTCGGTCTGCAGCAGCGGGCGATTCTTGTCCTTGCGCGTGCGCAGCCACAGATCGTGCGGATTGGCGCGCAGGTAGACGACGATGCCGTGGTTTTTCAGGCAGTCGCGGTTTTCCGGGCGCAGCACCGCGCCGCCGCCCGTCGCGAGCACGATGTTCTCGCGCTGCGTGAGATCGGCGATCACCTGCGTTTCGCGATCGCGAAACCCGGCCTCGCCCTCCATCTCGAAGATCACCGGAATGCGCGCGCCCGTGCGGGCCTCGATTTCGTGGTCGGAGTCGAAGAACGTCCTGTCGAGACGGCGCGCGACCGCACGGCCCACGGTGGTCTTACCCGCTCCCATAAGGCCGACGAAAAATACGTTTGCATGTGGGTCCCGCGCTTGCAACGGCTTCCTCTGCTTCAATCTTGCTGGTGTGTGGCGCAGCTTACTGGCAAAGCGGCTGCCTTGTCGAGCCTGCGCCGGCGGCTTCCGGCCCCGTTTTCTCGGCATCCGTGCTGACCGCGCCGCGCGCATTACAGCGCGCATCGACGACGGTCGGCGTGATGAAGACGACCAGCTCGTTACGTTGATCGCGTTGCGCGCGGTGCCGGAAAAGCGCGCCCAGAAACGGTATTTTGCCCAAGAGCGGCACGCGCGTCACATCGTTCCGGTTCAGTTGTTCATAGATCCCGCCGATCGCGACCGTCCCGCCGTTCTCGACCTCGACGCGCGTCTGGACGTGCTTCGTATGGATCGCCGGGCCGGCCGCCGTCGGCTCGCCGATACTGTCCTTCGTCACGTCCAGGTCGAGCACCACGCGCCCGTCCGGCGTGATTTGCGGCTCGACCTCCAGTTTGAGCGTGGCCCGGCGGAACTGCACGCCGCTCACGCCGTTCCCGACCTTCGCCTGGTACGGCAACTCCGACCCCTGTTCGACGATGGCCTTGACGCGGTCGGCGGTCACCACGCGCGGGCTCGAAACGATCTGGCCCCGCCCCTGTGCCTCGAGCGCGCTCAGTTCGACGTCGAGCACACGGCTGAGCGGCGCGGCGAACAGCGTGAAGCCGGCGGTTGCCGCTTCGAAGCCGCCGAGCGGCCGTGCAGCCAGGTCGAGCGCATTGCGGGCACCGGTCGCAAACGTGGCGCTCTCGCCCGACGGCGGCCGCTCCTGCGCGCGCAGCGCGACACGTGCGCCGAGATTGCGCGAAAAACCCTGCTCGCCCTCGACGATGCGGGCCTCGATCCGGACCTGCCGCGACGGCCGGTCGATCGCCTCGATCAGGCTCGCGACCTGGTCGAGACGCGGCGCGAGATCGGTGACGAACAGCAGGTTCGTGCGCGGATCGGCCGCCGCTGCGCCACGCTTCGACAGCAGCCGCTGGCCGGTCGCGCCGGCCAGCAGTCGCTGCACGTCCTGCGCGCGCGGGTAGTGCAGCGCGAACGTCCGGCTCGCAAGCGGCTCCAGATCGGCGGCCCGCGCGTGCATTTCGAAGCGCTCGCGTTCGCGGGCGGCCAGTTCGACCGCCGGCGTGACCCATATCACGTTGCCCCGCCGGGTCATCGCGAGCGCGTGTGTGTCGAGTAGC
Source organism: Burkholderia sp. AU15512 (assembly GCF_002223325.1). Lineage (NCBI taxonomy): Bacteria > Pseudomonadati > Pseudomonadota > Betaproteobacteria > Burkholderiales > Burkholderiaceae > Burkholderia > Burkholderia sp. AU15512. The sequence continues at coordinate 55,051 of NZ_NKEX01000002.1, read as the reverse complement.
GTGTCGAAGGCATCGCGCCAAGGGACATTGTTCAGACGTAACGTGACGGTACCGCGCACCTGCTCGCTGACGACGATATTGAGCCCCGTGAACCGTGCGAACGCGTCGAACGCGGCCGCAAGCCCTGCGCCCTGCAGATTCAGCGAGATCCGCCGCGTGTCGTCCGCATCGCCCGGTTGCCGGGCCGCAGCGTCGCCCATCCGGGCCGGCGGCGCCAACGGGATCGGCGGCCCCTCCAGCCCGGGTGCCGAGGTGGCGGCCTCCGCCTGAAACGCCGCGCGAGCCGCCTGGTCGAACGGCGGCGGCCCGGCCTCCGTCGCTACGGCGTGATCCGCCCCGTCCACCCCGCCTTGTGGCAATGGAAGGCCCGGCACCTGCGCATCCAACGATGCGGCAGGCCAGACGGCCGGCAGCGGCGGCAATGACGCGCTTGCACTGGCCGCGGTCAAGCCTACCCAAACGGCGAGCACCCGGCATCCGTGCTTGATCATGGCCGCCTCCCGTCGTCCAGCGTGACCCGGTACGCGCCATCCGCCGTTGCGAGCGTCACGGTGACGGGGTCGACGCGCACCACTCGCGCGGCCCCGAGGGTATCGCCGGGAACCACGGCCGTGAACGCGCCGCCACCGTCGTCGAACAGCGCGAGACCTGCATGACCGTCGCGAATCGTGCCAGCCAGGCGGGCAGCCGCCCCCTGCGCTTCGGACGAACCGGCCTCGCCGAACGGATCGGCGCCGGGTGCGCCGGCCAGAACCGACGCCTCCCCGCCTGTGAACGTTGGCGCCGGCAACGCCGGAAACACGTCGACGGACATTTCAACGCGCGCGGCCTCCTTTCCCCGTTCGACACGCAGCGCGGACGGCACTGCCAGCACCGGGAAGCGGGCCAGCTCGCCGACCATCTGCAGCAACGCGTGAAAGCGGCCCTCCGCGACGATGCGCACCGTGCGCCTGCCGTCCGGCACCGCGCCATCGGCGCGCAGCGGTTCGATCGATACGTCGCGCAGCCCGCTCGACGCGGCGCGATCCGCCAGTTCCAGCATCAACGCAGCCCATTCCGGCGTACGCGGCGAGCGATCGCCGTGTGCCGCCGCCGGCTGCACGCCGCGTTGCCGTGCAGCGGCAGCCAGGACACGCCGCGCGTCGGCCTCCCGCATCTGCGCCGCGGCGAGCAACGCGCGGCCATGCGCGAGCCCGCTCCAGTCGGCAGCATTCGCCAGATGAATGCCGCCCGCGAGCACGGCCGCGAATGCGAGCCCACAGCCTGCGAGGTGCGCAGCCGCCGGCGACACGCGCCGCATGCCGCCTCGCCATCCGTCGCTGCGCAGTGCGGACCGATGCGCGAGCACCGCCGTCATGCGCCACCTCCCGACGCTTTCCGGGACGCCATCGCGTCGAGCCAGCGCAGCTGGATCGAGAACCGGAACGGCATCCCGCCTGTCACGACCGGAGCACCGGAAGCAGGCTTCAGTGCATCGATATCGATCCGCCAGCCACGTTGCTCGCGCGCCATCCCCCCGAGCCATCGCGCGGCCGCCCGGTAGCTCGCGGCACGCGCGTCGAGCACGGCACCGGCCGACGTCGTGCGCAGCGCATCGAGCCGGACGGTGCCGTCGCGCACCTGCGCCAGCGTGGCCAGCAGCCCTGCGACGTGCCGATAAGGCGCGGCGAGCGCGGCCGCCTGCGCGTCGCGTTGCGCGGCAACGGCCGCAGCCTTGGCTGCGCGTGTCGCGGCCCCCACCTGCGGCTGCAACTGCCGCAGCCGCGCCTCCACACTCGCGCGCTCGGCATCCACGCGCCACCGCGCCCCGGTGGCGGCGCCCGTCCACAGGCCGACGCCGAGCACACCAAGCAGAATCGCCGCACCGCACTGCGTGGCCCGGCGACGTCGCAACGCCTGCGCCAGCCGCTCGCGGTACGGCAGCAGGTTGAAGCCGCCCGGCTCCGCACGACGGGCCGTCATTCCCACACCCCGCGCAATGCCAGCCCGAATGCGACCGCCCATGCCGGGCCGCCCGGCATGCCGGCGGGCAGGCATGGCTGCCCGCTCCAGCCGGTGCAGTCGAACGACACCGCAACCGCGCCGAGCACGTCGCCAATCTCGGCGACGGACGTGTCGAAGCGGGCGATACACCGCTCGTCCCCTGACACGAGTACGCAACACACGGCCCCGAGCGCGCGCTGGCGCAATGCATCGGAAAACGCCCCCGGCACGGCGCCGGACAGCGTCAGCACCGGTACGGCCAACGGGCCGTCGATTCGCCAGCCGTGCACGCCCGAGTCATGGAACCAGAGCGCCGCGTAGGGGCCCGCCTGCGCGTCGGGTTCGAATTGCGCGGCATAGCGCAACGCACGCAGCGCCGCGGCCGACTCGCCGTCGACCACCGTCAGGTCGACACCGGCCTGGGCGGCCACGTCGATCCGCCGTTCGAGCAGCGCCAGCGGAGCCACGGCAATCTCGATCTCGCCGGCTCGTGCGCCGCCGTCCTGCCGCCAGTCGAACGCGAGACTGTCCGGCGCCAGCCCCGAGATGCGTTCGGCCGCCTGCCGCGCGGCGTCCTCGACATCGGCCCGCCCGGCCAGGTCGAGCGTCGCGGTGCGCATCTCGTCATCGTGCAACGCCATCACGCCGCGCGCGTCGCACCGCACCCCGGCCGCCGACAGCCTCGACACGGCGGCGGCCAGCGCACGCGCAACCGCCGCCCAGCGCGCATCCTCCGGGCCGCCCGCCAACCCGACCGGCTCCCGCTCCAGCCCCTCGACGCACACCTCCGCGCCCCGGCCGCACCGGCTCAGCACGGCCACCCTGACCTCGTCTGCACCGACGTCGATTCCCGTCGACCGATGCCCACCCTGCGCAAACCGCGCTCGCCATCGTCCCGCCATCCCATCCTCCCGAAATCGTCGCGGCCCATGCCGCGTTTCCGAGACCTGATTCTGCAAATCGGCGCGTGCGGCCGACAGTCGGCCTAACGGCCAGCATCCGCTCGCGACGGCCATGCGCAGGCTATGCTGGAAGCACGCCAGACCGCGTCTTCGCGGCGGGCGCCCCCCGCGTCAGGACCGGTCTTACCGGGCAGCTATAATCGCGGGACTGTTTTCCGGTATGCCTATGCAATCCACGACTCCTACGTCCCCGCCTCCCGCCCCGGAGCCGAAGAAGCGGCCCTGGTGGCAAAAAGTCCTGCTCGGATTCGCCACGATGTGCGTCGCGCTCGTCGTGGCCGGCGGCCTCGTGCTCGGCTACGCGCTCGTCGTTGCGTGGCCGAACATGCCGTCGCTCGACGCGCTGACCGACTATCGGCCGAAGGTGCCGCTGCGCATCTATACGTCCGATCACGTGCTGATCGGCGAATTCGGCGAAGAGCGCCGCGACGTCGTCCATTTCAAGGACGTGCCCGATTCGCTGAAGAAGGCGATCCTCGCGATCGAGGATGCACGCTTCTACGATCACGGCGGCGTCGACCTCACCGGCATCGTCCGCGCCGGCATCGTCGCGCTGACGAACGGCCATGCGTCGCAGGGTGCGAGCACGATCACGATGCAGGTCGCGCGCAACTTCTTCCTGTCGAGCGAGAAGACCTACACGCGCAAGATCTACGAGATGCTGCTCGCGTACCGGATCGAGCGTGCGCTGACGAAGGATCAGATTCTCGAGGTCTACATGAATCAGATCTATCTCGGCCAGCGCGCGTATGGCTTCGCCAGCGCCGCGCGGGTCTACTTCGGCAAGGACCTGAAGGACATCTCGCTCGCCGAAGCCGCAATGCTTGCCGGGCTGCCGAAGGCGCCGTCCGCGTACAACCCGGTCGTGAACCCGAAGCGTGCGAAGGTGCGCCAGGAATACATCCTGCAACGGATGCTCGAGCTGAACTTCATCTCGCGCGAGCAGTATGACGAGGCCGTCGCGCAGCCGCTCGTCGTCAAGGGCCCGGGCCGCGATTTCAGCGTGCACGCCGAGTACGTCGCGGAAATGGTCCGACAAATGATGTACGCGCAGTACCGTGAGGAAACCTACACGCGCGGCTTCAACGTCGTCACGACGATCGACTCCGCGGATCAGCAGGTCGCGTACACCGCGCTGCGCAAGGGCATCATGGATTACGAACGCCGGCACGGCTATCGCGGGCCGGAAGGCTTCATCGAGCTGCCGGCCGGTGCCGACGACCGCGAACAGGCGATCGACGATGCGCTGCTCGAACACCCCGACAACGGCGAACTGATCGCCGCGGTCGTCACGGCCGCCAGCCCGCGCCAGATCACGGTCGCATTCATCGACGGCAGCAATGCGACGATCGAGGGCGACAACCTGCGCTTCGCGTCGGGCGCGCTGTCGGCCAATGCGCAGCCGAATCGCCGCATCCGCCCGGGCGCGATCGTCCGCGTCGTGAAGAACGACGCCGGCAAATGGTCGATCACGCAGTTGCCGCAGGTCGAGGGGGCGTTCCTGTCGATCGTCCCGCAGGACGGCGCGATCCGCTCGCTCGTCGGCGGCTTCGACTACAACAAGAACAAGTTCAACCACGTCACGCAGGCGTGGCGGCAGCCGGGTTCGTCGTTCAAGCCGTTCATCTATTCGGCGTCGCTCGACAAGGGCCTCGGGCCGGCCACCGTGATCAACGACGGCCCGCTGTATTTCAGCGCCGCCGAAACGGGTGGCCAGCCCTGGGAGCCGAAAAACTACGGCGGCGGCTTCGAAGGCCCGATGTCGATGCGCACCGCGCTGCAGCGCTCGCGCAACCTCGTGTCGATCCGGATCCTGAACCACATCGGCACGAAGTACGCGCAGCAGTACATCACCCGCTTCGGCTTCGACGCCGAACGCCATCCGGCCTACCTGCCGATGGCACTCGGCGCGGGCCAGGTCACGCCCCTGCAGATGGCGGGCGCGTACTCGGTCTTCGCGAACGGCGGCTACCGCGTCAATCCGTACCTGATCGCCGAAGTCACCGATCCGAACGGCGCGATCGTCGTGCGTGCGCAGCCGCTCGTCGCCGAGCAGAATGCGCCGCGCGCGATCGACCCGCGCAACGCGTACGTGATGAACAGCCTGCTGCAGAGTGTCGCGCAGCGCGGCACGGGCGCACGGACCAACGTGCTGAAGCGCACCGACCTCGCGGGCAAGACCGGCACGACGAACGACTCGCACGACGCGTGGTTCGCCGGCTACCAGCACACGCTCGCCGCGATCGCGTGGATCGGCTACGACAATCCGCGCAGCCTCGGCGATCGCGAAACGGGGGGCGGCCTGTCGCTGCCGGTCTGGATCGACTACATGGGCGCCGCGCTGAAGGGCGTGCCCGAGTTCAAGCCGACGATGCCGGACGGTGTCGAATCGCTCGGCGGCGAGTTGTACTTCACCGAGTTCGCGCCGGGCCACGGCTTCGTGTCGACGGTCGGCGTACCGCAGGCACCGGTCGCGCAGAACGTCGACGCCACCGTGCCGCACGTCGACGAGCAGGAAAAGCAGGACATCATGAACCTGTTCGCGCACTGACCACCGGCCCGACATGAAAAAAGCGCCCCGCGGGGCGCTTTTTCCTTGGCATGACGCGTCGACGCGCAGCCCCGGCTTCGGCCGGAGCGGTTACGGCGCGCTGAACGTGATCGGCAGGCCGGCCTGCTGCGTCGCGTATTCGGTGAGCGCCGAGAAAAACTCGGTGCCCGTGCGCGTGTCGCGCCATTCGCCGTCGATGAAACGGTAGTGGAAACCGCCCGCCCTCGCGGCGATCCACACTTCCTTCATCGGCGGCTGCAGGTTGACGATGATCTTCGAGCCGTTCTCGAACGTCAGCGTCAGGACGCTGCCGTTGCGCTCCAGATCGATGTCGTGATCGCCGTCGTTGGCGTCGTCGACAGTACGCTCGACGGCCGCCAGCACGGCCTCGGCACGGGTCAGGTATTCGGTATCGGACATGCTAAACTCTATCGGTTCAATTGTTCAGGGACGATCATGCGAGTCGTTTTCCGGATGAGCGCGATTGTAGCGGCTTTGGCGATTCTTGCTGGCTGCGGTCAAAGCGGCGCGCTCTATCTGCCCACCGTGCCTCCGATGCCCAAGCCACTCCAGCAGCAGGACACCCCGCCGTCGGACGTGAAGCCGACCGATGAAAACGCGTCGTCCGACAGTGTGCCCGATTCGTCCGGCACGCCGCTCACGCTGTCACCCGAACTGTCGAGCAGCGCATCGTCGATGCCTGCACCAGCGTCGAGCCCGGCCGCGAAGTAACGACGCGCCGCCTGCACGGCTCACGAAACAAGGCGATGACTTCCCGGTCATCGCCTTTTGTTTTTTCAGGCTGCGCCGTCACGCGCGCACGCGCCGCCATCCCCATGCGATGAGCCGCCAGCCGAGCAGCACGGCGACGATTCCCGCATACAGCTTCGGCTGCGCCAGATTGTGCTTGCCGGCTCGCATCCACCAGAAGTGCAGCACGGCGAGCAGCGCGATCACGTAGATCGCGCTGTGCAGCGTCGCCCAGTGGCGGCCCAGGCGGCGCACCATCGCGCGCGGCGACGTCGCCGCGAGCGGAATCAGCAGCACGAACGCGGCGAAACCGACCGTGATGAACGGGCGCTTGCCGACGTCCTTCAGGATCGCGACGACGTCGAACCACTTGTCGAACCACAGGTAGGTCGTGAAGTGCAGCGTCGCGTAGAAGAACGCGAACAGCCCGATCATCCGCCGAAAGCGCAGCAGCGTGGCGAACCCCGTCATGCGCCGAAGCGGCGTGACGGCGAGCGTGATGCACAGGATCACGAGCGTCCAGAGCCCCGTCGAGCGCGTGATGAACTCGATCGGATTCGCGCCGAGCCGGTCGGTCAGCCCGAACAGCACGAGTCGCGCGAGCGGATAAAGGCCGGCCGCGAAAACCAGCACCTTGGCCGGCGCGAGCCAGCGCGGTGCGGCGGGACGGACCGCGCCGCGCCGTGCGGCACGTGCAGCCTGGCCGGCGCCGGCCGTGGGCGCGGCCGTCAGCGTCGAAGGGGGCATGTCGTTTCTCACCATCGCCCTCAGAAATTCTTCTTCAGGTCCATGCCCTGATACATCGACGCGACCAGGTCGCCGTAGCCGTTGAACATCAGCGTCTTGCGCTTCGGCGTGAAAAAGCCGTCCTCGCCGATGCGCCGCTCGGTCGCCTGGCTCCAGCGCGGATGATCGACGTTCGGGTTCACGTTCGAATAAAAGCCGTACTCGTTCGACGCGTACGTATTCCAGCTCGTCTTCGGCTGCTTGTCGACGAAGCGGATCTTCACGAGCGACTTCGCGCTCTTGAAGCCGTACTTCCACGGCACGACGATCCGCACCGGCGCGCCGTTCTGGTTCGGCAGCACCTGCCCGTAAACGCCCATTGTCAGCAGCGTCAGCGGATTCATCGCCTCGTCCATCCGCAATCCTTCCGAGTACGGCCAGTCGAGCACGGGCGTCGAGAGGCCGGGCATCTGCGACGGATCGGCCAGCGTGACGAACTGCACGTATTTCGCGTTGCCGGTCGGCTGCACGCGCTTGATCAGCTCGGACAGCGGCACGCCGATCCACGGGATCACCATCGACCAGCCCTCGACGCAGCGCAGCCGGTACACGCGCTCCTCGAGCGGCGCGAGCTTCAGCAGTTCGTCGAGATCGAACACCTTCGGATGCAGCACCTCGCCCTCGACGCTCACCCGCCACGGGCGCGGCCGCAGCGTGCCCGCGTTTTGCGCGGGGTCGCTCTTGTCGGTGCCGAATTCGTAAAAGTTGTTGTAGGTGGTGATGTCCTTGAACGGCGTCACCTTGTCGGCCGCGACGAACTTCGGATTCGTCTTCGCCGCGAGCTTCGCGGCCCGCGCATCGGGCGACGCATAGCCGGCCAATGCTGCGCCGCTGCCGCCGAGCAACCCGCCCGCCGCCGCGAGGCCGGCCGCCTGCAATACGCGCCGCCGGTTCTCGAACACCGCACGCGGCGTGATTTCGCCGGGCGCAATATCGCCGCCGGTCAGTACGTTCCGCAAAGGGCGTTTGATCCACATCGTGCTGCTCCTCCTGCCTGCGCCGCGCGCAGTTTCATGAGCGTTCGACCCGGCCCGTCTTGCGCCGTTCGACGCCCGGACCGCCCGCCCGTTACAAAAGAAAACCGCCGGGCACGCAGTGCACCGGCGGTCTCATAGTCGGACGAACAGCGGAAATCTTACAGCTTGCCGTAGCTGTGCAGCCCGGACAGGAACATGTTGACACCGAGGAACGCGAAGGTCGTCACGAGCAGGCCCGTGAGCGCCCACCATGCGGCCACCGTGCCGCGCAGGCCCTTCATCAGGCGCATGTGCAGCCACGCCGCGTAGTTGAGCCACACGATCAGCGCCCAGGTTTCCTTCGGGTCCCAGCTCCAGTAGCCGCCCCATGCTTCGGCGGCCCACAGCGCGCCGAGGATCGTCGCGATCGTAAAGAACGCGAAACCGACCGCGATCGACTTGACCATCACGTCGTGGAGCACGTCGAGCGTCGGCAGGCGATCGGCGAGCACGCCGCGCTCCTTCATCAGGTACGCGACCGACACCATCGCCGACAGCGCGAAGCTGCCATAGCCGATGAAGTTCGCCGGCACGTGGATCTTCATCCACCAGCTCTGCAGCGCCGGCACGAGCGGCTGGATCTGCTGCGCGTCGCGCGCGACCGAGTACCACATCAGGAAGCCCACGGCCGCGCTGATCACCAGCAGCACGAACGCACCGAGCGCGCGCGTGCCGTAGTGGCCTTCGTAATACAGATAGAGCAGCGCGGTGATCAGGCTGAACAGCACGAACACTTCATACAGGTTCGATACCGGAATGTGCCCGACGTCCGCCCCGATCAGGTAGGACTCGTACCAGCGCACCATCAGGCCGGTGAAGCCCATCAGCACGGCGACCCACGTTAGCTTCTGGCCGATCGCGGAGCCCGACTCCGAGCGCGCGAGCAAGCCGATCCAGTAGAAAATCGTTGCGAGCACGAACAGCGCGCTCATCCACAGGATCGCCGACTGGCTCGACAGGAAGTACTTGAGGAAGAACGCCGAATCGGCGCGCGCGAGATCGCCCTGGTAGATCTGGATCGACAGCAGCGCCAGCACGGCGATCGACGCCATCATCAGCCGCGCGGGCTTCCAGCGCCAGCCGAGCGCGATGAGCGCCGGCACGGTGCCGATCATCACCGCCTTGTCGTAGTAATCCATGTGCGCGTTGTAGTGCACGAGCGCATAGCCCGCGCCCACCACGAGCGCCAGTGCGAACAGCCAGTCGAGCAGCGACAGGCGCGCGAGGAACGGACGGTCGTCGAACAGCGGCGCCGTAACCGGAGCCTGGGCCGACGCCCGATGGGAAGAGGAGACTTGCGTGAGATCCATGATGTTACCGGGTGGAATTCTCGGAATCGGAACCGCCGCCGGCAGGCGGACGGGCCGTCGATACCGCACCGGCCGGTGCGGCGTCGCGAGGTGCGGCGTGCAAGGCGGCACCGGCCGCGTCGCGCGTCTGCACGAACTCTTTCTCGAAATCGAAGGTCTTGCGGGCCGTGGACATTGCCATCACCACATCGACGCCCGAACCGGCGTCCTTCAACCAGAACCAGAGGCGCCGCTCGCGCACGTAGAACATCGAGAAGATGCCGGCGACCAGCAGCAGGCTGCCAAGATACACCAGATTCTTGCCGGGTGCGCGCGTCAACTGAAATACCGAAGCTTGCACCTGCTTGAATGAGTCAAGCTGCAAATAGACCGGCGATCCATACAAAAAGCTGTCGGATAGCGCGTTGATCGCGTTCTGCACGAAGCGGATCGTGTCGGTGCCCTGCTGCGCCGCCGGCTCGCCCGCACGCTCGCGCGCGATCTGCCAGACCTCCCACATCGAGCCTTCGAGCATGCGCAACAGCAGGCTCGCGGCCTTCTCCTGCTCGGCCTTCGGCACCGAGCGGTCGATGAACGTCGCCACGGCCTGGAAGCCGCCGATCGGCTGGCCATCGGCGCCACGGCCGACGCTGTCGTCGCCCGCCGCAAAAAGGGTCAGCACCTTCAGCGCGCTGTCCTGCAGGCGGCTGCGCAGCGATGCGTCCATGCCCGGCAGCGAACGCTGCGCGAAGCGCGCAGCGGCCTCGGCGCGCGCGGACGGATCCTCGAGCGCGGCACGCAGGTGCATCCATTCGCCGATCGAATCCTGGCTGTCGGCCGGAATCCGCATGTAGCGGAACGGGTCGTTCGGGCTCGCACGCACGCCGGCGAGGAACACGCGCTCGCCGTTCATGTCGACGGGCAGCATATAGTTGTTGAATTCGCGCGCCTGGCCGTCCTTGCCGCGGATCTTGTACTGCACGGACGGGCCGATGTTGTGGAGCTGCGTCGGCTTCGACGTCTTCGCGCCGGAGCCCAGGCGTTCGTCGAACGCTTCCTTCAGCGAGCTCGTCGTCGCGACACCGCGCACGTCCGGCTTGCCGTTCGCGTCGGCCATGTTCTCGACGTTGATCGCACGGAAATCGGAGAACTCGATCGTGTCGCCGTCGTTGCCCGGCATCTGCAGCGGCGCCGAACTGCCGATCGTCCCCTTCACAGGGAAGGTCTTCGCGTTGCCGCCGGTCATCGGGTAGGCCGTCATCTGCATCTGCGAGCCGCCATCCTGGAAGCTCGACTGGTAGATCGACACGCCCTTGTACGTGAACGGCTTGTTGACCTCGACGCGCGCCGGGATCTTCTGGCCGGTCTCGCGATCGATCACGACGATGTCGCTCGCGAACAGCTTCGGCATGCCCGTCGTGTAGTAGTCGACGATGAATTTGTTGAGCTGGATCGAGAACGGCAGGTCCTGGATCAGCGAGCCGCTCGGCTGGTTCAGGATCGCGGTCGACACGAACTGCCCCTCGGGCACCCACGCGTAGCCGCGGAACGTCGGGTTCGACGCGGACAGGCGATGGTCGGGTGAGATCTCGCTGATCGTCGCGCTCGTGTTGACCGGGCTCTTGCCGAACATCCACATCTGGAATTTGATCGGCAGGTTGCTGTCGAGCAGGCCGCCGATACAGATCACGACGATCGCGAGGTGCGCGGAGATGTAGCCCCACTTGGTCATTGCACCGCGCTTCGCGGAGATCAGCGTCGCGCCGTCGTTCTCACGCACGATGTGCTTGTAGCCGGCCTTGGTGACGAACGTCGCGAGCGTCGCCGTGACCGTCGCGCGCGTGCCGGACGTCGTGTATTCGGCCTTGTGGTGGAACGCCCGCAGGCTGCCTTCGCGAACCTTGTCCTTCCAGCTCTTCGCATCGGCGAGCATCTTCGGCGCGTTGCGGATCACGCACAGCGAGATCGACACGACGAGGAAGATCAGGATCAGCATGAACCACCACGCGCTGTACACGTTGTACAGGCCGAGCGAGCGGAAGATGTCCGCCCAGAACGGCCCGAACTGGTTCACATAATTCGGATACGGATCGTCCTGGGTCAGGACCGTGCCGATGATGCTCGCAATCGACAGCACCACCAGCAGCGCAATCGCGAAGCGCATCGAGCTCAGCAACTCGACCGCACGCTTCGGTGCACCCTGACCCGACTTCGACTGCAACCCCGACGTGGTAACGCTCATTCAAACTCCGACTCAGGGGAAACAGCCCCCAACGCTCACTTTGATTATTGCCCCCGAAGGGGCGGCCAGTACGCTCGTGACGGCCGGCGCGCTGACAAAAAAGAAGGGCGAGGCAACCGCAACGATGCGGCGCCCCACCCTTTTCTTGTTCTGACTCCGGCCGCCCTTCGGGCGCCCGGTCATTCCGTTCGCGGCTGACCGCTCAACGCAGGCCCGCGATGTAATCCGCGACGGCCTTGATCTCGTTGTCCGACAGCCGCGTGGCGATCTGATGCATCGCCTCGTTGTTGTTGCGCGCGCCGGCACCCTGCTGGAACGCGGTCAACTGCGCGACCGTGTAATCGGCCCATTGCCCCGACAGACGCGGGTACTGAACCGGGATCCCTTGCCCTGTCGGCCCGTGGCAGCTCGCGCAGGCGGGTACGCCCTTTTCCGCGATGCCGCCGCGATAGATCTTCTGGCCGATCGGCACGGTTGCCGCATCGCGTGCGGTGCCGAGCTTCGTCGTCTGCGACCCGTAGTACGCTGCGACGTTGCGCATGTCGTCCGCGCTCAGCGCACTCGCGAATCCGACCATCACCGCGTTGGTACGCACCGGCCCCTTCGCGCCCGGCTGCGTCTTGAAGTCGTTCAACTGCTTGACCAGATATTCGGGATGCTGGCCGGCGAGCTTCGGGAAACTGCCCGACGCGCTATTGCCGTCGGCGCCGTGACACGACGCGCAGACTTGCCCGGCAATCGCCTTGCCACGGTCGAGATCCGGCTTTGCCGCATCCGCCGCGTTTGCCTCCGCTACCAAACCTACGAACCCTGCTGCAACCTGAAGCACCATCAGAGACTTGCACAGTCGATTCATTCGCACACCCTGTTTCGTCTTGTGGGAATTTGAGGTTCTGCAAAAAACGACGGCGTTCAGTCTACCGCAGAAGCTACATAAAAGCGCGAGGCAGGCGCCCGGTAGCCTTCGGTAAAACCGCCGTATTGTACAATATCGTGTTGAAAGCTCCGGCGCCTATCGGGGCTACCCCGCCTCCACCAAGCGGCTCGCGCCGCCCGTCCTTCCGGTTCCCATGGCCTTTCTGCTCCATCAAGCCCGCTTCTACACGACCGTCAACCATCTGCGCGACCTGCCGCCGACGGTCCAGCCGGAAATCGCGTTCGCGGGCCGCTCGAATGCCGGCAAGTCGACGGCGATCAACGTGCTGTGCAACCAGAAGCGGCTCGCCTTCGCGTCGAAGACGCCCGGCCGCACGCAGCATATCAACTACTTCTCCGTCGGCCCGGCCGCCGAACCCGTCGCAAACCTCGTCGACCTGCCCGGCTACGGCTACGCGGAAGTGCCCGGCGCCGCCAAGGCGCATTGGGAAATGCTGCTGTCGTCCTACCTCGCGACCCGCTCGCAGCTCTGCGGCCTGATCCTGATGATGGATTCGCGCCGTCCGCTGACCGATCTCGACCGCCGCATGATCGAGTGGTTCGTGCCGACCGGCAAGCCGATCCACACGCTGCTGACGAAGTGCGACAAATTGACGCGGCAGGAAAGCATCAACGCGCTGCGGACCACGCAAAAGGGGCTCGATGCGTATCGTGACCAGGGCGTTCAGGGCAAGCTGACGGTCCAGCTGTTCTCGGCGATGAAGCGCATTGGGCTCGACGAGGCGCACGAATTGATCGAAAGCTGGGTGCGGCCGTCCGTCGCCGACGAAAAAAGCGAGCCTGTAGCACAATGATCGGGCAACGCGCGGCCGGGATCGGCGGCGCGCACCTGACGGCGCCTGCGGTTTCGGCCGGCTCATAAAAAAACCCGCCGTTGAACGGCGGGTCAAACAGCCTAATCGAAAAACGACAGGCACCCGCTCAGGGAGGAGAAGCGGGGAGCTGCACGCGACGCGTGCCGCTCGATCGCTATCATATACCAACGCTCCCGAAAATGACCTAAGGGTTCCGTAAGGTCTTACTGCCCTGATTTCTACCCAATCGCCATGAGCTTCCATCCGCTTCATCGTCCGCGCCGGATGCGCCGCGACGACTTCTCCCGGCGCCTGATGCGCGAAAACCGCCTGACCACCGACGACCTGATCTATCCGGTGTTCGTCGTCGAAGGCACCAACGAACGGCAGCCGGTGCCGTCGATGCCCGGCGTCGAACGCGTGTCCGTCGATCTGCTGATGCAGGTCGCCGAGCAGTGCGTCGAACTCGGCGTGCCCGTGCTGTCGCTGTTCCCGGCCATCGAGCCGTCGGTGAAAACGCCTGACGGCCGCGAGGCAGCCAATCCGGAAGGCCTGATCCCGCGCGCGGTGCGCGAGCTGAAGAAGCGCTTCCCCGAACTCGGCGTGCTGACCGACGTCGCACTCGATCCGTACACGAGCCACGGCCAGGACGGCGTGCTCGACGAAAACGGCTACGTGATCAACGACGACACGATCGAAATCCTGATTGATCAGGCGCGCGCGCAGGCGGAAGCCGGCGTCGACATCGTCGCGCCGTCGGACATGATGGACGGCCGCATCGGCGCGATCCGCGAAATGCTGGAAAGCGACGGTCATATCCACACGCGGATCATGGCCTATTCGGCCAAGTTCGCGTCGGCGTTCTACGGCCCGTTCCGTGACGCGGTCGGCTCGGCGTCCAATCTGGGCAAGGGCAACAAGATGACCTACCAGATGGATCCGGCGAACAGCGACGAAGCGCTGCGCGAAGTGCGCCTGGACATCGACGAAGGCGCCGACATGGTGATGGTCAAGCCCGGCATGCCGTACCTCGACATCGTGCGCCGCGTGAAGGACGAGTTCCGCTTCCCGACCTACGTGTACCAGGTGAGCGGTGAATACGCGATGCTGAAGGCCGCCGCGATGAACGGCTGGCTCGATCACGACAAGGTCGTGCTGGAATCGCTGCTCGCGTTCAAGCGTGCGGGCGCCGACGGCGTGCTCACGTACTTCGCGCTCGACGCCGCGCGTCTGCTGAAAGCACAGCGCTAAGCGCCTGCCGGCAGGTGGAAAGAAAAACGGCGGGACACTTCGGTGTCCCGCCGTTTTTTTGTTTGCTGTCGATCGCGGCCGTATGCCTCGATCGTCAATTCATGCCACGAAAGCGCGCCGGTTGGCACCAGCGCGCCCGCGACGCGCATGGTCATACCGTCGGGACCGCAGCCCGGTCGAGGCTGCGCAGGAACGTCTCGGCCGCCTGATAGCCGACCACGCGCCCGATCTCGTTGCCGCTTCGATCGAAGAAGATGATGCCCGGCGGGCCGAACAGGTTGAAGCGCTTCAGCAGCGCCTGGTCATCCGGGTTGTTCGCGGTGACGTCCGCGCGCACCAGGTGAAGCTGCGCGAGTCGCGCCTGCACGCGCGCGTCGGTAAACGTCAGATGCTCCATCTCCTTGCAGCTCACGCACCAGTCGGCGTAGAAGTCGAGCATCACGGGCTGGCCCGCCGTCTTCAGCAGCGTGTCGAGCTCGCCGCTCGAGCGCACCGATGCGAACGCGGGACCGTCCTGAGCAACGGCCGCGCCTGCTGCCGCCGTACCGCCCGACGCAACCGTGCGTGCCGCCAGCACCGCCAGCGGCTTGACCGGATCGGTCGAGCCCGCGGCCAAGCCGACGAGCAGCGTGGCCGCCCAGATCGCGAGCGCAGCGCCCAAGCCACGGCCAAGGCGACGCCAGATCGACGTGGCGCCGGCATTCGGCGTGAACAGCCCAAGCGCCGCGGCCGCGATCAGCAGCCACAACGCAGCGAGCACCATCTTCAGGCCACCGGCCAGCACCGGCCACACGATCCACAGCGCGGCTGCGAGCAGCACGATGCCGAAGAACACCTTCACGCCGTCCATCCAAGCGCCGGCGCGCGGCAGTACCGTCCCGGCCCCGACACCGACGACCAGCAGCGGCACGCCCAGCCCCAGCCCCATCGCGAACAATGCAGCGCCGCCGAGCAGCGCATTGCCCGTGTGCGCGATGAAGGCGAGCACCGCGAACAGCGGTGCCGTCATGCATGCGCCGACAACCAGTGCGGACAGCGCGCCCATCGCCGCGACCGCGACGAAATGACCGCCCTGGCGCGCGCTCGATGCCTCGGCCGCGCCGTTCTGCCAGCGTGCGGGCAGCGCGATGTCCTTGCCCGAGATCAGCGAGACGGCAAACGCGGTCAACAGCACGCCGAACGCGCCGAGCACCCACGGGTTCTGCAGCCACGCGCCGAGGCTCTGGCCCACCAGCGCCGCGGCGATGCCGAGCACCGTGTAGACCAGCGCCATGCCGACCACATAGGTCAGCGACAGCGCGAAGCCGCGCGCATGCGTCGCGCGTGTGCCTTGTCCGATGATGATCGCCGACACGATCGGAATCATCGGATACGAACACGGCAGGAGGCTCAGCACGACGCCCGCGACGAAATACAGTCCGACGATCGTGAAGAAGCCATGCCCTTCGAGCAGCGACTGCGCGAAATCGGCGCTCGTGACCTTGTCGAACCAGCTGCCCGCGGCAACCGCATCGGCGGACGACGGCGACGACGAGGCGGCGCCCAGCGCGGCGCCATCGACCTTCACGACGTGCTCGGCCGGCGGATAGCAGATGCCCTCGTCCGCGCACCCCTGCGACGTCACCGCGAGCTCGAACGGACCTGACGCCTGCTTGACGGGCACATGCACGACGACTTCGTCACGGTAGGTCTCGACGTCCTTCTGGAACGTCTGGTCGAACTTCACGTGGCCGGCCGGGAATTGCGGATCGCCGAGCGTCGCCTGCCCGCTCTTCACCGCGAACGCGAACCGCTCGCGGTACAGGTAATAGCCGTTGGCGACCTTGAAGTGGACGTCCACCTGCCCCGGCGATTCGCTCGCACTGAACTTGAACGCAACCGACGGATCGAGGAAATCGTCGGCCGCGCGCGCGGCCGACAGGCCGCCGAGCACGAGCATGAACGACAACAGGACTGCGAGGAATCGCAGCGCGCGCACGCGCACGGGAAGCGCCATACCGTTAAACATGAAATAGACGTTGAGTTTCGCTCGTCACCCACTGGCCGTACGCGGCCGATGCCGTCGTCTGCCACGAGACGATTTCGGGCGTCTCGTAAGGATGATGCGCGAGAATAAATCGCTCCAGTTCGAGCGCCCGCACGGGGCTCGTCTTGAACAGCAACTGGATCTCGTCGGCCGTTTCGACCTTGCCCTGCCAGTGGTAGCGCGACTTGATCGCGCCGAGCTCCGACACGCACGCGGCAAGCCGTGCATCGAGCGCACCGTCGGAAAGCGTCTTGGCGGTCTCGGCATCGGGCACCGTCGTCAGCATCAGCACCACTATCATCCGCGCCCTCCTGGCTGGTCTATCGGCTCCTGCCGACGCGAATTGCCCACCTGGAGCGCGCGCCGGCTGCCCCGTATCGTAGCGCAGCCCGCGCAACGCTGCCGGCACCGCCCTGCGACAATCGATCGCAGCCGGCGCCGGAAAAACAAAAAGGGCCAAGCAATTGCTCGGCCCCTTTCAGATACTGCTGCGTACCGGAAGCTTACTCAGCTTCTTGCACGTTTTCCGTTTCGTCGACTTCCGGACGATCGAGCAGCTCGACCAGTGCCATCGGCGCGTTGTCGCCCACGCGGAAGCCGAACTTCAGCACGCGCAGGTAGCCGCCCGGACGGTTCGCGAAACGCGGACCGAGCACGTCGAACAGCTTCGCCACCGAGTCACGATCGCGCAGGCGGTTGAACGCCAGGCGACGGTTTGCCAGCGACGGCTTCTTGCCGAGCGTAATCAGCGGCTCGACGACTTTACGGAGTTCCTTCGCCTTCGGCAGCGTCGTCTTGATGACTTCGTGCTCGATCAGCGAGTTGGACATGTTACGGAGCATAGCCAGACGGTGGCTGCTCGTGCGGTTCAGTTTCCGCAGACCATGACGATGGCGCATTTCAGTTTCCTTGATTCAAAGTTTTGATCCAGCTCTTCTATCGCACCTCGATGGGTGCACGGGCCGGTAACGAAAAAAAGCAAGATGCGGATTTTAAAGGAAAATCCGCATCTTTGCCAACTACAGCAACAACCAGGCTTACTTGTCGAGACCAGCCGGCGGCCAGTTTTCGAGCTTCATGCCCAGCGTGAGACCGCGCGAAGCGAGCACTTCCTTGATCTCGTTGAGCGACTTGCGACCGAGGTTCGGCGTCTTCAGCAGCTCGTTTTCCGTGCGCTGGATCAGGTCGCCGATGTAGTAGATGTTCTCGGCCTTCAGGCAGTTCGCCGAACGAACCGTCAGCTCGAGATCGTCCACCGGACGCAGCAGGATCGGGTCGATCTGCGGTGCACGCGACGGCGCTTCGGCTGCCGTTTCCGTGCCTTCCAGCGCCGCGAACACGGACAGCTGGTCGACCAGGATGCGGGCCGATTGACGGATCGCTTCTTCCGGCGTGATCACACCGCTCGTCTCGATGTTCATCACGAGCTTGTCGAGGTCGGTACGCTGCTCGACACGTGCGCTTTCGACAGCGTAGCTCACGCGGCGAACCGGCGAGAACGATGCGTCGAGGACGATGCGGCCGATGATCTTGGCCGTGTCTTCGCCGTAGCGACGAACGTTGCCGGGCACATAGCCGCGACCCTTTTCGATCTTGATCTGAACGTCGAGCTTGCCGCCCTTCGACAGATGCGCAATCACGTGATTCGGGTTGATGACTTCGCAGTCGTGAGCCAGCTCGATATCGCCGGCCGTGACCACGCCTTCACCTTCCTTGCGCAGCGTAACCGTCACTTCGTCACGGTTATGCAGCTTGAACACCACGCCCTTCAGGTTCAGCAGCAGGTTGACGACGTCTTCCTGCACGCCATCCAGCGTCGAGTACTCGTGCACCACGCCCGCGATCGTCACTTCGGTCGGCGCGTAGCCAACCATCGACGACAGCAGCACGCGGCGAAGCGCATTGCCCAAGGTGTGGCCGTAACCGCGTTCGAACGGTTCCATGACCACCCTCGCGTGGTTCTCGCCCAGCGATTCCACGGCGATGATCTTGGGTTTCAGCAAACTGGTTTGCATGGGCTTTCCTTTTCAATACCCTCGGCTCGTTACACCGATAAGGCTGACCGGTAACAACCAGAAAATAAACAGCCGAGGCCCCTCCTTGCGCAACGCAATCGGGGTACCTCGGCCGTCAATCGGATTAACGCGAATACAATTCGACGATCAGGCTTTCGTTGATGTCGCCTGCGATTTCAGCGCGTTCCGGCATTTGCTTGAACGTGCCTTCGAACTTCTTCGCATCGACTGCAACCCAGCTCGGCATGCCGCCTTGCTCGGCCAGCGACAGCGCTTCGACGATACGCGCCTGCTTCTTCGCCTTTTCGCGGATCGCGACGATGTCACCTGCCTTCACTTGCTGCGACGGGACGTTCGCAACGACGCCGTTCACGGTGATCGACTTGTGGCTCACCAGCTGACGCGCTTCAGCGCGGGTCGAGCCGAAGCCCATGCGATACACGACGTTGTCGAGACGCGACTCGAGCAGTTGCAGCAGGTTTTCACCCGTGTTGCCCTTGCGGCGGTCGGCTTCAGCGAAGTAGCGGCGGAACTGACGCTCCAGCACGCCGTAGATACGCTTGACCTTCTGCTTTTCGCGCAGCTGCGTACCGTAGTCGGACGTACGTGCGCCCGAGGTACGGCCGTGCTGACCCGGCTTGCTGTCGAGCTTGCACTTGTCGGCGAGCGAGCGGCGTGCGCTCTTCAGGAACAGGTCGGTGCCTTCACGGCGGGACAGCTTGGCCTTCGGGCCGATATAACGTGCCACTTTGCATTCCTCTATCAATCAGTCACGCAGATCTGAATCCGCGCTAGTTCGCGCCCTTTGGGGCGAACGGTGGGCTTAGTCAATCAAAAAAGCAACGCCCGTCGACGCTAAGCGGCGACAGGCAATGTGCTAGCACGAACGTGCCAGCACACCTTTAGATACGACGACGCTTCGGCGGACGGCAGCCGTTGTGCGGAATCGGGGTGACGTCCGAAATCGCGGTGATCTTGATGCCGAGGCCGTGCAGTGCGCGCACTGCCGACTCGCGACCCGGGCCCGGGCCCTTGATCCGCACTTCCAGATTCTTCACGCCGTATTCCATCGCGACGCGGCCAGCCGACTCGGCTGCGACCTGGGCAGCGAACGGCGTCGATTTGCGCGAGCCCTTGAAGCCCTGACCGCCCGACGTCGCCCATGCCAGTGCGTTGCCTTGGCGATCGGTGATCGTGATGATCGTGTTGTTGAACGACGCGTGAACGTGAACCACGCCTTCAGCGACGTTCTTCTTAACCTTCTTGCGAACGCGTTGCGCCGCGGTGTTCGAAGCCTTAGCCATTACGTTTTCCTGTAACTGTCAGTTCCGCTTACTTCTTCAGCGCTTGCGCTGCACGACGCGGACCCTTGCGAGTACGTGCGTTCGTACGCGTACGCTGACCGCGCATCGGCAGGCCCTTGCGATGACGAACACCACGGTAGCAACCGAGGTCCATCAGGCGCTTGATGTTCATCGTCACTTCACGGCGCAGATCGCCTTCGACGACAAACTTGCCCACTTCTTCACGCAGCTTTTCCAAGTCTGCGTCGGTCAAGTCCTTGACCTTCTTCGAAAAATCGACGCCAGCTGCCACGCAGATGCTGCGCGAACGGGTGCGGCCGACACCAAAGATTGCCGTCAGGCCGATCTCGGTGTGCTGGTGATTCGGGATGTTAACCCCTGCGATACGAGCCATTGTTTTTCCTCAAACAAAAAGCGCAAACAAACGCGCGGTCAGCCTTGGCGCTGCTTGTGGCGCGGATCCGAGCTGCAGATCACGCGAACGACGCCTTTGCGCTTGATGATCTTGCAATTGCGGCAAATGCGCTTAACCGATGCCATCACTTTCATGATAATACCCTTTTTTCAAATCACTTCGCCCGGAACACGATCCGCGCACGAGACAGATCGTAAGGCGTCAATTCAACCGTCACCTTGTCGCCCGGCAGGATGCGGATGTAGTGCATCCGCATCTTTCCGGAAATATGCCCCAACACGACATGGCCGTTTTCCAGCTTCACACGGAAGGTCGCATTCGGGAGGTTTTCGATCACCTCACCCTGCATCTGGATTACATCGTCTTTGGCCATAGTCCTTTCAACGCATCGGGATGTTGCCGCCCTTGAAGTTCGCCTTCTTGAGCAGTGACTCATACTGTTGCGACATAACGTACGACTGCACCTGCGCCATAAAGTCCATCGTGACGACGACAATGATCAGCAGCGACGTTCCACCAAAATAAAACGGCACGTTCCAGCGCAGCACCAGAAACTCTGGCAGCAGACACACGAAGACGATGTAGATCGCACCGGCCAGCGTCAGACGCGTGAGGATGCGGTCGATATATCGTGCGGTCTGATCGCCCGGGCGGATGCCCGGAACAAACGCGCCACTCTTCTTCAGGTTGTCTGCGGTTTCCCTGCTGTTGAACACCAGTGCGGTGTAGAAAAAGCAGAAAAACACGATCGCCAGCGTGTACAGCAGCACATAGACCGGCTGGCCCGGCTTCAGCGCTTCCGCAACGTTATGCAACGTATTGGAAATCCAGCTTCCCGTCGGCTGACCGGTACTGAACCAGCCGAGAATCGTTGCCGGGAACAGAATGATCGACGATGCGAAGATCGGCGGAATCACACCCGACATGTTCAGCTTCAGCGGCAGATGCGACGACTGCCCACCGTAGATCTTGTTGCCGACCTGGCGCTTCGCGTAGTTCACGAGGATCTTGCGCTGACCGCGTTCGATGAACACGACCAGGTAAGTCACCGCGGCAATCAGGACAACGATGATGATCGCCGAAATGATGCTCATCGAACCCGTACGCACCAGCTCGAACAACCCACCGACGGCATTCGGGAACCCTGCTGCGATCCCGCCGAAGATGATGATCGAGATACCGTTGCCCAGACCACGCTCGGTAATCTGCTCGCCGAGCCACATCAGGAACATCGTACCGGTAACCAGCGTCACGACCGTCGTCAGACGGAACAGCATGCCGGGGTCAGTAACGAGGCCCGGCTGGTTTTCCAGCGCAGCCGCGATACCGAACGCCTGGAAGGTCGCGAGCACCACGGTGAAATACCGCGTGTACTGCGTGATCTTCCGTTGCCCTGCCTGCCCTTCCTTCTTCAGCGCCTCGAGCTGCGGCGAGACAATCGCCAGCAACTGCATGATGATCGACGCCGAGATGTACGGCATGATCCCCAGCGCAAAGATCGTGAAGCGGGAAAGCGCGCCACCCGAGAACATGTTGAACATGCCCAGGATGCCGCCCGCCTGGCTCTGGAACAGCTTCGCCAGTTGATCCGGATCGATGCCCGGCACGGGAATGTGCGCGCCGATGCGATAGACGATCAGCGCCAGGAGCAAGAACATTGCTCGCCGGCGCAGATCGCCGAATTTCGCCGTGCTTCGACCGGGTTTTGCAAGACTCGGGCTGTTAGCCAAGTACCTTCTCCGATGAATGCAAGTGACGACGCGCTACGCGTGTCACTCGGCGAACGAACCGCCAGCCGCTTCGATCGCAGCGCGCGCACCCTTGGTGGCACCGAGACCCTTCACGACGATCTTGCGCTTCAGTTCGCCCGTCGCGATGATCTTTGCGCTCTTCGTCAGCTCGCCGACCAGGCCGGCTTGCTTCAGTGCGAGCAGATCGATCTCATCGACCGGCAGCTTCTCGAGGTCGCTCAGGCGCACTTCACCGACGAATTCCTTCGTCAGCGACGTGAAGCCGCGCTTCGGCAGACGACGTTGCAGCGGCATCTGACCGCCTTCGAAACCGACTTTGTGGAAGCCGCCCGAACGCGATTTCTGACCCTTGTGACCACGGCCAGCCGTCTTGCCGAGGCCCGAACCGATGCCACGGCCGACGCGACGCTTGGCGTGCTTGGCGCCAGCTGCCGGCTTCAGGTTATTCAATTCCATATCAACTCCTTGATCCGTAGGGCCGCTTACGCGATGACCTTAACGAGGTACGAGACCTTGTTGATCATGCCGCGGACCGCCGGCGTGTCCTGAAGCTCGCTGACCGAGTTGAGTCGGCGCAGGCCCAGGCCACGCACGGTCGCGCGGTGCGATTCGCGGGTCCCGATCAGGCTCTTAACGAGCTGAACCTTGACAGTTTTTTCAGACATGGTGACCACCCGGGCTTAGCCCAAAATTTCTTCGACGGACTTGCCGCGCTTCGCCGCGATGTCTGCCGGGGTGGACTGCTTGCGCAGACCGTCCAGCGTGGCGCGAACGAGGTTGTACGGGTTCGTCGAACCGTGGCTCTTCGCCACGACGTTCTGAACGCCCATCACGTCGAACACTGCGCGCATCGGGCCGCCGGCGATCACGCCCGTACCTGCCTTCGCCGGAGCGAGGAGGACAGCGGATGCGCCATGCTTGCCGTGCACTTCGTGTTGCAGCGTGCCGTTCTTGAGCGGCACCTTGAACATGTTGCGGCGAGCTTGTTCCATTGCCTTCTGGACAGCGACCGGCACTTCCTTCGCCTTGCCCTTGCCCATACCGATGCGGCCATCACCGTCGCCAACCACGGTCAGTGCGGCGAAGCCGAGAATACGGCCACCCTTCACGACCTTGGTCACGCGATTGACCGAAATCATCTTTTCGCGAAGGCCGTCGTCGCGCTCGTCAGCCTGAACTTTCGCTTGCATCTTTGCCATGACGAATTCCTTCCTTAGAACTTGAGCCCAGCTTCGCGAGCTGCCTCAGCCAGCGCCTTGACGCGGCCGTGGTAGCGGAAGCCCGAGCGGTCGAAGGCGACGGATTCGATGCCGGCAGCCTTTGCCTTTTCGGCAATACGCTTGCCGATCAGCGTCGCGGCATTGACGTTGCCGCCCTTGCCCGACTTGTCGGCCAGTTCTGCGCGCACTTCTGCTTCGAGCGTCGACGCGCTGGCGAGCACCTTGGTGCCGCACGGCGAGAACACTTGAGCGTAGATGTGCGTGTTCGTGCGATGCACGGCGAGACGCGCGACCTGCAGCTCAGCGATCTTGATACGCGTCTGGCGAGCGCGGCGCAGGCGAGATTGAGTCTTATCCATGATTGCGCACCCTTACTTCTTCTTCGTTTCTTTGAGGATCACAACCTCGTCGGAATAGCGCACACCCTTGCCCTTGTAGGGCTCCGGCGGACGGTAACCGCGGACTTCCGCAGCTACTTGACCGACTTGTTGCTTGTTGATCCCCTTGATCACGATTTCGGTTTGCGTCGGGGTTTCTGCCTTGACGCCTTCCGGCATCTGGTGCACCACCGGGTGCGAGAAACCCAGCGACAGGTTCAGCTTGTCGCCTTGCGCTTGCGCACGATAACCGACGCCAACCAGCGTCAGCTTGCGCTCGAAACCCTTGGTCACGCCGTGCACGGCATTCGCGATAATCGCGCGCATCGTGCCCGACAGTGCATTTGCTTCGCGGCTTTCGTCCACCGGCGACAGGTTCAGCGTGCCGTCGTTGTTCGCCACGTTCACGAGCGGATTGATCGCTTGCGTGATGGTGCCCAGCGGGCCCTTGACGGTGATCGCACCGTCGGCCAGCTTGACTTCCGCGCCTTGCAGCGCGATCGGGCTCTTACCTACTCGAGACATGTTTCTCTCTCCTCGGCTTTAAGCGACGTAGCAGATGACTTCGCCGCCGACGCCGGTAGCGCGCGCCTTGCGGTCGGTCATCACGCCCTTGGGCGTCGACACGATTGCCACACCGAGGCCATTCATGACCTGCGGGATGTCGTTACGGCCGCGGTACACGCGCAGGCCAGGCTTCGACACGCGTTCGATGCGTTCGATGACCGGGCGGCCAGCGTAGTACTTCAGCGCGATATTCAGTTCGGACTTCGCACCTTCCGCCTTCACGGCGAAATCGTCGATATAGCCTTCGTCTTTCAGGACTTGCGCGATTGCAACCTTGACTTTCGACGAGGGCATCGACACCGATACCTTCTCGACCATCTGCCCGTTGCGGATGCGAGTCAGCATATCGGCGATAGGATCACTCATGCTCATTTACGTTTCTCCTATTACCAGCTCGCCTTGGTCAGGCCAGGAATCTCGCCACGGAATGCGATTTCACGAATCTTGTTACGCGCGAGGCCGAATTTACGGAACGTGCCACGCGGACGGCCCGTGATCGCGCAGCGGTTACGCTGGCGGGTCGGGTTTGCGTTGCGGGGCAGTTGCTGCAGCTCAAGGCGTGCTTCGTAGCGCTCTTCTTCCGACTTGCTTTGGTCTTCGACGATCGCCTTCAGCGCATCGCGCTTTGCTGCGAACTTCGCGACCAGGCGGGCGCGCTTCTTTTCACGTTCGATCAGTGCCAGTTTAGCCACGGTAACCTCAGTTTCTGAACGGGAACTTGAAGCTGGCGAGCAGAGCCTTTGCTTCGTCGTCGGTCTTCGCAGTCGTCGTGATGCTGATGTTCAGCCCACGCAGTGCGTCGATCTTGTCGTAGTCGATTTCGGGGAAAATGATCTGCTCTTTCACACCGATGTTGTAGTTGCCACGGCCATCGAAAGCACGACCCGACACGCCGCGGAAGTCACGCACGCGGGGCAGGGCAACCGTCACGAAACGGTCGAGGAATTCGTACATCGCTTGGCCACGCAGCGTCACCATCGCGCCGATCGGGTAGCCCTGGCGGATCTTGAAACCTGCGATTGCCTTGCGTGCCTTGGTCACGACCGGCTTCTGACCAGCGATCTTCGTGAGGTCGCCAACGGCGTTCTCGATGATCTTCTTGTCAGCGATCGCTTCGCCAAGACCCATGTTCAGCGTGATCTTGGTGATGCGCGGCACTTCCATGACCGACTTGTAACCGAACTTCTCGATCAGGCCGGGCACAACCTTTTCTTTGTAAAACTCTTGAAAACGAGCCATTTTTTACTCCGCTGCGTCAGGCGCTCAGTACAGCACCGGTCGTCTTCAGGAAGCGAACCTTCTTGCCTTCCTCGACCTTGATGCCAACACGCGACGCCTTGCCATTCGCGTCGACCAGTGCGACGTTCGAAATATGCAGGGGCATCGTCTTCGCTTCCACGCCGCCCGTCGTACCCTTCATCGGGTTCGGCTTCACATGCTTCTTGACGAGGTTGATACCTTCAACCGTCACATGCTCTGCACCGACAGCCAGCACGACGCCGCGCTTGCCCTTGTCCTTGCCAGTGACGACGATGACTTCGTCACCTTTGCGAATCTTGTTCATCGCGACTCCTTACAGCACTTCCGGCGCAAGCGAAACGATCTTCATGAATCGTTCGCTACGCAGCTCACGCGTGACCGGCCCGAAAATACGGGTGCCGATCGGCTCGAGCTTGTTATTCAAAAGCACAGCGGCGTTGCCGTCGAACTTGATCAGCGAGCCGTCTTGACGGCGCACGCCCTTGGCGGTGCGGACCACCACGGCGTTGTAAATTTCGCCTTTCTTCACGCGCCCGCGCGGCGTTGCCTCTTTGACGCTCACCTTGATGATGTCGCCAATGCCGGCATAACGACGCTTCGAGCCGCCGAGCACCTTGATGCACAGGACTTCACGTGCACCCGTGTTGTCGGCTACTTCGAGCCGAGATTCGGTCTGGATCATGGTTTGTCTTTCCCAACTTAATCCGGATGCACCACCATGATGCATTCGGTCAGTCTTGGTCCCGTCAGCCAATCGGCTGCTTGGGTTGGAACAGCAGCGACGGCAAACGAAACCCGCCATCGCAATTCGGTGAATCTTTCGGACAGGCAGGCGCCAGTCCGCTTCCCCCACCAACTTCGCCCGCGACGGGGCTCCCATAAAGAGGGAAGACCAGGATTATAACAAATAATCCTGGTCACGCAAGCAAATACTTTGCGATTTCAAGCACTTCGCGGAGAAGTGCCTGTTACTGCCTACTGCGCTGCCCGCTTAGATGACGCGAGCTGCTTCGACGAGGCGCGACACCGTCCAGGCCTTCGTCTTCGACACAGGACGAGTTTCCTGGATTTCGACGAGATCGCCTTCGTTGTAGGTGTTCGCTTCATCGTGCGCGTGGTACTTCTTAGAACGCACGACATACTTGCCGTAGATCGGGTGCTTGACGCGGTGCTCGATCAGCACGGTGACGGTCTTGTCCATCTTGTTGCTGACGACCCGACCGACCAGCGTCCGCTTCAGCGAGGTTTTCACGCTATCGTTCATTTCTGGTTCGCCTTCTGAGTCATGACGGTCCGCACACGTGCGATGTCGCGACGAACCTTCTTCAGCTGGCTCGTGTTCGTGAGCTGCTGGGTCGCGAGTTGCATGCGCAGGCCGAATTGCGCCTTCAGCAGGTCCGCCAGCTCCTTGTTGAGCGCGGCCTGGTCTTTCTGGAGAAGTTCGGAAGCCTTCATATTTTCTCCTTAGGCGCCGAGCTGGCGCACGATGAACGCCGTCTTCAGCGGCAGCTTGGCTGCAGCCAGACGGAACGCTTCGCGTGCCAGTTCTTCGGTTACGCCGTCCATTTCATAGAGCATCTTGCCCGGCTGAATCTCGGCGACGTAGTACTCCGGGTTACCCTTACCGTTACCCATACGCACTTCGGCCGGCTTCTGCGAAATCGGCTTGTCCGGGAAGATCCGGATCCAGATGCGGCCGCCACGCTTGATGTGACGCGTCATTGCACGACGCGCCGCTTCAATCTGGCGTGCGGTCAGACGACCGCGACCGATAGCCTTCAGGCCGAATTCACCGAACGACACTGCGTTGCCGCGCGTCGCCTTGCCGGTGTTACGACCCTTCTGCTCTTTACGATACTTTCTGCGTTTCGGTTGCAGCATCGTTATTCTCCAGTCTTGCCGTCTTCGGGCTTGCCGGCGCCGCGGCGCGGTGCGCCACGACGAGCACCCGGAGCGCCGCCTTCGCCGTCACGGCGCGGACGACGGTCGCCCGGACGCGCATTGCGACGCGGACGCTTGTCTTCGGCTACTTCTTCCACCACCGGTGCGTCGTTGCGGCCGAGCGTGTCGCCCTTGTAAACCCACACCTTGACGCCGATGATCCCGTAGGTCGTCTTCGCTTCCGAGGTTGCGTAGTCGATATCGGCACGCAGCGTGTGAAGGGGCACGCGACCTTCGCGATACCACTCCGTACGAGCGATTTCGATACCGTTCAGACGGCCCGCGCTCATGATCTTGATGCCTTGGGCACCCAGACGCATCGCGTTCTGCATCGCACGCTTCATCGCGCGACGGAACATGATCCGGCGCTCGAGCTGTTGCGTGATCGAGTCAGCGATCAGCTGAGCATCGGTTTCCGGCTTGCGGATTTCTTCGATGTTGACGTGAACCGGAACGCCCATGCGGCGTTGCAGTTCCGTCTTCAGCTGCTCGATATCCTCGCCCTTCTTGCCGATGACCACACCCGGACGCGAGCTGTAAATCGTGATGCGCGCGTTCTTCGCCGGACGCTCGATGACGACCCGACCGACCGAAGCGTTCTTCAGCTTCTTCTTCAGGTATTCACGAACACCGATGTCTTCCTGCAGCATCGCCGCGAAATTGTTGTTGTTCGCGTACCAACGCGAAGCCCAATTGCGGCTGACAGCCAGGCGGAAGCCAGTCGGATGAATTTTCTGTCCCATCGTATGGCTCCTTAATTCCCGACCGTCACAGTGATGTGACAGGATTGCTTCTCGATGCGGTTACCGCGGCCCTTGGCGCGCGCGGTGAAACGCTTGAGCGATGCAGCCTTGTCGACGTAGATGCTCTTGATCTTGAGCTCGTCGATATCAGCGCCTTCGTTGTGCTCCGCATTCGCGATTGCCGACAGCACAACCTTCTTCACGATGCCAGCCGCCTTCTTCGGCGAGAACGTCAGAACGTTCAGCGCCTTGTCGACCGGCAAACCGCGGATCTGGTCAGCCACAAGGCGCGTTTTCTGCGCCGAGATGCGGGCACCGCGATGAATTGCTTTCACTTCCATCTTGATTGCCCCTTATTTCTTGGCCTTCTTGTCGGCTGCGTGACCCTTGAACGTACGGGTCAGTGCGAACTCGCCAAGCTTGTGGCCGACCATGTTTTCCGAGATGTACACCGGAACGTGTTGACGGCCGTTGTGAACAGCGATCGTCAGGCCGATGAAATCCGGCAGAATCGTCGAGCGACGCGACCAGGTCTTGATCGGCTTTTTGTCGCGCGAAGCTGCAGCCGCCTCAACTTTCTTCAGCAAATGGGCGTCGCAGAACGGACCTTTTTTAACAGAACGTGCCATTGCCTACTCCTTAACGCTTGTGACGGCGCTGGACGATCATCGTCGTCGTGCGCTTGTTGCTACGGGTGCGATAACCCTTAGCCGGCGTACCCCACGGGCTAACCGGATCGCGACCTGCAGCCGTCTTGCCCTCACCACCACCGTGCGGGTGATCAACCGGGTTCATCGCAACGCCACGCACCGTCGGGCGGATACCGCGCCAGCGGTTCGCGCCAGCCTTGCCGATCTGGCGCAGGCTATGCTCTTCGTTGCCGACTTCACCGATCGTTGCACGGCACTCGATGTGCACGCGGCGGATTTCGCCCGAACGCAGACGAACCTGCGCGTAGACGCCTTCACGTGCGAGCAGCATGGCCGACGTACCAGCCGAACGCGCCATTTGCGCGCCCTTGCCCGGCAGCATCTCGATGCAGTGGATCGTCGTACCGACCGGAATGTTGCGGATCGGCAGCGTGTTGCCTGCACGGATCGGCGCTTCCGAACCCGACATCAGCTGTTGGCCGACGGTCAGGCCCTTCGGGGCGATGATGTAGCGACGTTCGCCGTCTGCGTAGAGCACCAGCGCGATGTTCGCGCTACGGTTCGGGTCGTACTCGAGACGCTCGACCTTTGCCGGAATGCCATCCTTCGTGCGACGGAAATCGACGATACGGTAGTGCTGCTTGTGACCACCACCCTTGTGACGCGTGGTGATACGACCGTTGTTGTTACGGCCGGCGGTCGAGCTCTGCGAATCGAGCAGTGCCGCGAACGGCTTGCCCTGGTGCAGGTTCTTGTTGACCACCTTGACCATCGCGCGGCGACCCGGCGATGTCGGCTTAACTTTAACGATTGCCATGATTACTTGGCCTCCGCTTCAAAGTTGATTTCCTGGCCGGGCTTCAGGCAAACGTACGCCTTCTTCACGTCCTTGCGGCGGCCCATCGAACGGCCAAAGCGCTTCTGCTTGCCCTTCTGAACCAGCACGTTGACGGAATCAACTTCAACCTTGAACAGCAGCTCGACAGCCGCCTTCACTTCCTGCTTCGTGGCATCCGGTGCGACTTCGAACACGACTTGCTCGTTCTTGTCGGCAACCAGCGTCGCCTTTTCCGAGATCACCGGCGCGAGCAGGACCTGCATCAAACGATGATCGTTCTTGCGAATCTCGCTCATGACAGCAACTCCTCGATCTGGGCGACCGCAGCCTTCGTGACCAGCACTTTCTTGAAGTAGATCAGCGACAGCGGGTCAGCGTAGCGCGGCTCGACAATCGCCACGTGCGGCAGGTTGCGCGAAGCCAGGTACAGGTTCTCGTCGACCGTATCCGTAATGATCAGCACGGAGTCGAGACCCATGGTCTTGAATTTTTCGGCCAGCAACTTGGTCTTCGGCGCTTCGAGGATGATGTCCTCGACGACCGACAGACGGCCTTCACGGGCCAGCTGCGAGAAGATCGAGCAGAGACCTGCGCGATGCATCTTCTTGTTGACCTTGTGCGAGAAGTTTTCTTCCGGCGAATTCGGGAAGATACGACCACCGCCACGCCACAACGGGCTCGACGACATACCGGCACGAGCGCGGCCCGTACCCTTCTGGCGCCACGGCTTCTTCGTCGTGTGCTTGACTTGCTCACGGTCCTTCTGTGCGCGGTTACCCTGGCGAGCATTCGCCTGGTAAGCGACGACGACCTGGTGGATCAGCGCTTCGTTGTAGTCACGACCGAACACGACGTCCGATGCGTTGACCACTGCACCTTCCTGACCATTTTCGTTCAGGAGCTTGAGTTCCATTATTTCGCCCCCTTGGTCTTGACGGCCGGCGTAACGAAGACCTTGCCGCCCTTCGCGCCCGGAATCGCACCCTTCACGAGCAGCAGCTTGCGCTCTGCGTCGATACGGGCGATTTCGAGGTTCTGCACCGTCACCGTCACGTCACCCATGTGACCCGTCATGCGTTTACCCGGGAAAACACGACCCGGATCCTGCGCCATACCGATCGAGCCCGGCACGTTGTGCGAGCGCGAGTTACCGTGCGTGGCACGGCCGGAGGAGAAGTTGTAACGCTTGATCGTACCGGCGTAGCCCTTACCGATCGACACGCCTTGCACGTCGACCTTCTGGCCCACTTCGAAAAGATCAGCACCGACCACGGCGCCATTCGACAGCTCAGCTGCCTTGGCCGCGTCAATGCGGAATTCCTTGAGGATTTCACCGGCTTCGACACCGGCTTTGGCGAGATGACCTGCCAGCGGCTTCGTCACGCGCGAGGCACGACGGGAGCCGAATGCAACCTGCACGGCCGTGTAGCCGTCGGTTTCAACAGTCTTGATCTGCGTCACGCGGTTGTCCGACACGTCCAGCACGGTGACGGGAATCGAATCCCCTTCCGCCGTGAAGATACGGGTCATGCCAACCTTGCGACCTACGAGTCCAAGGCTCATCATTTTCTCCATTCCCGACTGCGATTGGTCGGGGCTGATTTACAAAATGCCGGGCACGCAAGGCCCAACTTTTTTACGCGAATACGCGAAAAGCCAAGCATTATAGCCCGCCTTCGCGTTTTCCGCAAGCAATCAAAGACTTAGCGCCGCCCGGCAAGCCGATCGACGCCGGAAGCCTTACTGCAGCTTGATTTCCACGTCGACGCCAGCCGGAAGGTCGAGCTTCATCAGCGCGTCAACCGTCTTGTCGGTCGGATCGACGATGTCCATCAGGCGCTGGTGGGTACGGATTTCGAGCTGATCGCGCGACGTCTTGTTGACGTGCGGCGAACGCAGGATGTCAAAACGCTGAATGCGCGTCGGCAGCGGCACCGGGCCACGGACGATTGCGCCAGTCCGCTTCGCGGTATCGACGATCTCGGCAGCCGATTGATCGATCAGACGATAGTCGAATGCCTTCAGGCGAATGCGGATTTTCTGTTGCTGCATGACGATTCCTTGGAAAGAGCGAGGCGATGTTGCATCGCCGGACACTAAAAGAACGTGAAACTTGACGCCTGCGGGGAGCGAGACATCAGGTTCCGGACGGTACTTCCACTGCTAAGCCCGCGATTCTACACGAAATTCCGGCGCGTTGGTGCGAGTTTCTCGCCCCGCGCTTTCGCGTGACGGAAAAACAAAACCGGGTGCCAGCGCAAGCTGGACACCCGGTTTCGACGGTACGGACTGCATACCGCGGAATCGCGGACCCCGTCGGGATCCGCGGATCGTCGATATTACTCGATGATCTTGGCGACGACACCGGCGCCGACCGTACGGCCGCCTTCGCGGATTGCGAAGCGCAGACCTTCTTCCATCGCGATCGGAGCAATCAGCTTCACCGTGATCGACACGTTGTCGCCCGGCATCACCATTTCCTTGTCCTTCGGCAGCTCGATCGAGCCCGTCACGTCCGTCGTACGGAAGTAGAACTGCGGACGGTAGTTGTTGAAGAACGGCGTGTGACGGCCGCCTTCGTCCTTGCTCAGCACGTACACTTCAGCCGTGAAGTGCGTGTGCGGCGTGATCGAACCCGGCTTCGCCAGAACCTGGCCACGCTCCACGTCTTCACGCTTCGTGCCGCGCAGCAGGATACCAACGTTGTCGCCTGCTTGACCTTGGTCCAGCAGCTTGCGGAACATTTCAACGCCCGTGCAGGTCGTCTTCACCGTCGGCTTGATACCGACGATTTCGATTTCTTCGCCGACCTTCACGATGCCGCGCTCAACGCGACCCGTCACGACCGTACCACGGCCCGAGATCGAGAACACGTCTTCAACCGGCATCAGGAACGCGCCGTCAACTGCACGCTCCGGCGTCGGGATGTACGTGTCCAGCGCGTCGGCCAGGCTCATGATCGCCACTTCGCCCAGCTCGCCCGTGTCGCCTTCCAGCGCCAGCTTGGCCGAACCCTTCACGATCGGCGTGTCGTCGCCCGGGAAGTCGTACTTCGACAGGAGTTCGCGAACTTCCATCTCGACCAGCTCGAGCAGTTCAGCGTCGTCCACCATGTCGCACTTGTTCAGGAACACGATGATGTACGGAACGCCAACCTGACGTGCCAGCAGGATGTGCTCGCGCGTTTGCGGCATCGGGCCGTCTGCTGCCGAGCAAACCAGGATCGCGCCGTCCATCTGCGCTGCGCCCGTGATCATGTTCTTCACATAGTCAGCGTGGCCCGGGCAGTCGACGTGTGCGTAGTGGCGGTTAGCCGTTTCGTACTCGACGTGTGCCGTGTTGATCGTGATGCCGCGCGCCTTTTCTTCCGGTGCCGCGTCGATCTGGTCGTATGCCTTCGCTTCGCCGCCGAACTTCTTCGTCAGAACCGTCGTGATCGCTGCCGTCAGCGTCGTCTTGCCGTGGTCAACGTGACCAATCGTACCAACGTTCACGTGCGGCTTGGTCCGCTCGAATTTACCTTTTGCCATGATTCTCTTCTTTCAAAAATTATCGATTGAGATAACGAATTACTTCGACTTCGCGCTGATGATCGCGTCAGCAACGTTGCGCGGAGCTTCAGCGTAGTGCTTGAACTCCATCGTGTACGTTGCACGACCTTGCGTCAGCGAACGCAGCGACGTCGAGTAACCGAACATTTCCGACAGCGGTACTTCGGCGCGCACGATCTTGCCGCCGCCAACCATGTCTTCCATGCCCTGGACGATACCGCGACGGCCCGACAGGTCGCCCATCACGTTGCCCATGTAGTCTTCCGGCGTCTCGACTTCGACAGCCATCATCGGCTCGAGGACGACCGGGTTCGCCTTGCGCATCGCTTCCTTGAACGCCATCGAACCGGCCATGCGGAACGCGTTTTCGTTCGAGTCAACGTCGTGGTACGAACCGAACGTCAGGTGAACCTTCACGTCGACGACCGGGAAGCCGGCCAGCACGCCCGACTTCAGCGTGTCCTGGATACCCTTGTCGACCGCCGGGATGTATTCACGCGGAATCACACCACCCTTGATCTCGTCGAAGAACTCGTAGCCCTTGCCTTGTTCGTTCGGCTCGAGCGTGATGACTGCGTGACCGTACTGGCCGCGACCACCCGACTGCTTGACGAACTTGCCGTCGACGTCCTTCGCCGTCGAACGGATCGTTTCGCGGTAGGCAACCTGCGGCTTGCCGACCGTTGCTTCCACGCCGAATTCACGCTTCATCCGGTCGACCAGAATTTCGAGGTGGAGCTCGCCCATGCCCGAAATGATGGTCTGGCCCGACTCTTCATCGGTCTGCACGCGGAACGACGGATCTTCCTGAGCCAGACGGTTCAGCGCCAGGCCCATCTTTTCCTGGTCAGCCTTGGTCTTCGGCTCGACAGCCTGCGAAATCACCGGCTCCGGGAACACCATGCGCTCGAGAATGATCGGGTTCGCCGGATCGCACAGCGTGTCGCCCGTGGTCGCTTCCTTCAGGCCGACCGCAGCAGCGATGTCGCCTGCGCGAACTTCCTTGATTTCTTCGCGCTGGTTCGCGTGCATCTGCAGAATACGACCCAGACGTTCCTTCTTGTCCTTCGTCGAGTTCAGCAGCGTGTCGCCCGAATTCACCACGCCCGAGTACACGCGGAAGAAGATCAGCTGGCCGACGAACGGGTCGGTCATGATCTTGAACGCGAGTGCCGAGAACTTCTCGTCGTCCGACGCGCGGCGCTCTGCCGACTCGCCGTTTTCGAGTTCGCCCTTGACCGGCGGGATGTCGACCGGCGACGGCAGGAAGTCGATCACGGCGTCGAGCATACGCTGCACGCCCTTGTTCTTGAACGCGGTACCGCACAGCATCGGCTGGATTTCGCACGCGATCGTACGGTCACGCAGCGCCTTGACGATGTCGGCTTCCGGCAGGTCGCCTTCTTCCAGGTACTTGTTCATCAGGTCTTCGTTGGCTTCAGCAGCCACTTCGACCATCTTTTCGCGCCATTCCTTGCAGGTCTCTGCGAGCTCGGCCGGGATGTCGACGTAGTCGAACTTCGTGCCTTGCGACGCTTCGTCCCAAATGATCGCCTTCATCTTGATCAGGTCGACGACGCCCTTGAAGTTCTCTTCCGCGCCGATCGGCACCACGACCGGAACCGGGTTCGCCTTCAGGCGCAGACGGAGCTGGTCGTAGACCTTGAAGAAGTTCGCGCCGGTACGGTCCATCTTGTTGACGAACGCGAGACGGGGCACCTTGTACTTGTTAGCCTGGCGCCACACCGTTTCCGACTGCGGCTGCACGCCGCCCACTGCGCAGTACACCATGCACGCGCCGTCGAGCACGCGCATCGAGCGCTCGACTTCAATCGTGAAGTCGACGTGGCCCGGGGTGTCGATGATGTTGATGCGGTGTTCCGGATAGTTGCCGCCCATGCCCTTCCAGAAGGCGGTGGTAGCAGCGGACGTGATCGTGATGCCACGCTCCTGTTCCTGCTCCATCCAGTCCATCGTGGCTGCGCCGTCGTGGACTTCACCGATCTTGTGGTTCACACCGGTGTAAAACAGAATGCGCTCGGTCGTCGTCGTTTTGCCGGCGTCGATGTGAGCGCTAATACCGATATTGCGGTAGCGCTCGATAGGAGTCTTGCGAGCCACTTTGATCCTCTACTGGGATGACACGATGCAGCCCTGCTGCATCATGCTTCAACACAAACGGGCGAGGCGCCTGAAAAGCGCACCCGCCCGGAATTTATTTCCGCTAAAAGCCCAGCCAGGCGCTTAGAAACGGAAATGCGAGAACGCGCGGTTGGCTTCTGCCATGCGGTGAACTTCGTCGCGCTTCTTCATCGCGCCGCCACGGCCTTCGGCCGCTTCGGAGAGTTCACCTGCCAGACGCAGGGCCATCGACTTCTCGCTACGCTTCTTCGCAGCCTCACGCAGCCAGCGCATCGCCAATGCCATACGACGCGACGGGCGCACTTCGACCGGAACTTGATAGTTGGCACCACCAACGCGACGGCTCTTCACTTCGACCACCGGCTTGACGTTGTTGAGCGCAACCGTGAACACTTCCAGCGGGTCCTTGCCACCCTTGGTCTGGATTTGTTCGAATGCGCCATAAACGATGCGCTCTGCGACCGACTTCTTGCCGGACAGCATCAGCATGTTCATGAACTTGGCTACATCAACGTTACCGAACTTCGGATCCGGCAACACTTCCCGCTTGGGGACTTCGCGACGACGCGGCATGATTCTTCCTTTACCTGTTCAGTTGGAGCTGGTTCCAGCTCCGCGGCCACCAACAAACCCGATCACATCTTCACGACTAACCAGCTTGGCCGGGTGACCACTTACTCGACAGCACCGGCAATCCGGCACTCCCGCCTTGACCGCCCTGTGGCGATCCCTGATCAAAAACTGCTTACTTGGCAGCCTTTGCACGCTTCGCGCCGTACTTCGAGCGCGCTTGCTTACGGTCCTTGACGCCCTGGGTATCCAGCGAGCCGCGAACCATGTGGTAACGCACACCCGGCAAGTCCTTCACACGGCCGCCGCGGATCAGCACAACCGAGTGTTCCTGCAGGTTGTGGCCTTCACCGCCGATGTACGAAATCACTTCGAAGCCGTTCGTCAGACGAACCTTGGCGACCTTACGGAGTGCCGAGTTCGGCTTCTTCGGCGTCGTCGTGTACACACGGGTGCACACGCCGCGACGCTGGGGGCAGTCCTGCAGGGCCGGGCTCTTGCTCTTCGTCGTTTCCGACTGACGGCCTTTGCGAACCAGTTGGTTGATGGTTGGCATTGTTTATTCCTGAAATTGAACAAAATCTGCGCATCGATTTCGGGCAAAGCGAGAATCGGCGCACAGTTGACTTCCGAACCGGCGAAACGGGTGCGAACCTTGGAACGCGACTCGGCCCACCGAATACCGGAACCCAGCATGATATTCCGGAAATACCAACTAAGTCAACGGCTTGCGTGATTCATCCGCCGAACGCGTGGTTTACCGGAAGGGTCGGAACGCCTGTGTCAGGCGGACTCGACGACGTCGATGATCTCGTCGCCGAAGCGTTCGAGCTTGCGCACGCCCATACCGGGGATATGGCGCAGGTCGTCGATCGTCTCCGGCGCGTTGCGCGCGATCTCGGCGAGCGTTGCGTCGTGGAAGATCACGTAGGCCGGCACGCCGTCCGTTTTCGCCGTTTCCGCACGCCACGCACGCAGCGCATCCCATCGTGCGCGCTCACGGGTGCCCATACCGGCCGTCGGGTCGACGCGCGTACCGCTGCGGCTTGACGACTGGCGCGTGCGCTGCGGCTTCACGTAGCGGCGCAGCGTGACCTTCTCCTCGTTCTTCAGCACGGGCTTCGCGGCCTCGGTCAGCACGAGCGCGCCGAAGCCGCCATGATCGACGGCCAGGTAGCCGTACGCGACGAGCTGCCGGAAAATCGCCCGCCATTCGGGCTCCGACAGCGATGCGCCGATCCCGAACGTCGTGAGCTGGTCGTGGCCGCGCTGCAACACCTTTTCGGTGCGCCCGCCGCGCAGGATCTCGATCAGGTGGCTCGAGCCGAAATTGAAACCGCTCGCGCGCTGCGCGCGGAACACGCAGGACAGCGCCATCTGCGCTTCACGCGTGGCGTCCCACGAAGCCGGCGGCTCGAGGCACGTGTCGCAGTTGCCGCACGGCTTGCTCTCCTCGCCGAAGTAGTTCAGCAGCCTCACGCGGCGGCACGAGATCGTCTCGCACAGCCCGAGCAGCGCGTCGAGCTTCGACGTCTGGACGCGCTTGTGCGCATCATCCGCATCGGA
Organism: Burkholderia sp. AU15512; assembly: GCF_002223325.1. Classification (NCBI taxonomy): domain Bacteria; kingdom Pseudomonadati; phylum Pseudomonadota; class Betaproteobacteria; order Burkholderiales; family Burkholderiaceae; genus Burkholderia; species Burkholderia sp. AU15512. Next base: position 17,555 of record NZ_NKEX01000002.1, on the reverse strand, counting down.
CTCGTCGATCATCTTGCGCTGCTGGACGACGTCGCCGAGGCCGTACGCCATCCACGCATTCGCGGGCATCCCGTCGCGGCCGGCGCGGCCCGTCTCCTGGTAGTAGCCTTCGACGCTCTTCGGCAGATCCAGGTGCGCGACGAAGCGCACGTCCGGCTTGTCGATGCCCATGCCGAACGCGATCGTCGCGCACATCACGATACCTTCCTCGCGCTGGAACATTTCCTGATGCTTCTGCCGCACCTCGAACTCCATCCCCGCGTGATACGGCAGCGCACGCACGCCCTGCGCCTTCAGCCATTCGGCCGTTTCCTCGACCTTGCGGCGCGACAGGCAATAGACGACGCCTGCATCGGTCGTACCGTCGGCATTCGTGTGCTCGGCGCGAATGAAATCGAGCAGTTGCGAACGCGCGTTGTCCTTTTCGACGATCCGGTAGCGGATGTTCGGGCGGTCGAAGCTCGACACGAACACGCGCGCATCGTCGAGCGCGAGACGGTGGATGATCTCGTCGCGCGTGATCGCATCGGCCGTGGCGGTCAGCGCGATGCGCGGCACCGACGGAAACCGCTCGTGCAGCACCGACAGCTGGATATATTCCGGGCGGAAATCGTGCCCCCATTGCGACACGCAGTGCGCTTCGTCGATCGCGAACAGGCCGATCTTCGCGCGCTCGAGCAGATCGAGGAAACGCCCCGTCATCAGCCGTTCCGGCGCGACGTAGAGCAGATCGATTTCGCCCTCGCGCAGCGCGCGCTCGGTCGCCGCGGCCTCGGCGCCCGACAGCGTCGAATTCAGGTACGCGGCGCGCACCCCCACTTCGCTCAGCGCGGCGACCTGGTCCTGCATCAGCGCGATCAACGGCGACACGACGATGCCGGCGCCCTGCCCGGCTTCGCGGCGCAGCAACGCGGGAATCTGATAGCACAGCGACTTGCCGCCGCCGGTTGGCATCAGCACGAGGCAATCGCCGCCGCCGGCGACGTGCTCGACGATCTCGCCCTGCTGGCCGCGAAAGGCGGGGTAACCAAATACTTCGTCGAGGATTTCGAGGGCGCGGGACATGAATGAGGACAGGGACGGCTAAACGATGACGCAATTTTAACAACCCGCTCGCGCGACGCGTGGCGAATCGTGCGGTTTGGCCGATCGGCCAGGGTTCGTTCGTGTGCATGACGGGCTGCGACAGCCGCGCGACAGGCCCGTCATGCGCATGAACGACAGACGAAAAAAAACCGCCCGGCATAACCGGGCGGTCTCGGTGACAGCAAGGTAAGGCAAGGCGGCTCGCGCCGCCCGCACTTACTCGGCTGCCGGGTGTTGCTGCGGCTCTTCTGCCGGCGCGCTCGGCGTGCCGAAGTCGAATGCCTCTTCCGCTGCGATCTGGTCGAAACGCTCGCGATCCGACGATTCCTTCGCCTTGCGCGCCTTGTGGAACGCGAGACCCGTACCGGCCGGAATCAGACGGCCGACGATCACGTTTTCCTTCAGGCCACGCAGATCGTCGCGCTTGCCCATGATCGCCGCTTCGGTCAGCACGCGGGTCGTTTCCTGGAACGATGCCGCGGAGATGAACGAGTCGGTCGACAGCGATGCCTTCGTGATACCGAGCAGCACGTTGTCGTACGAAGCCGGACGCTTGTCCTCGGCGATCATGCGATCGTTCTCGTCCAGCATGTCGGAACGCTCGACCTGTTCGCCCGGGATGAAGCGCGTATCACCGTTGTCGGTGATCTGCACACGACGCAGCATCTGGCGAACGATCACCTCGATGTGCTTGTCGTTGATCTTCACGCCCTGCAGACGATACACGTCCTGCACTTCGTCGACGATGTAGCGCGACAGCGCCTCGATACCCTGCAGACGCAGGATGTCGTGCGGATCGGCCGGACCGTCCACGATCATTTCGCCCTTGTTGACCACCTGGGCATCGTGAACCAGAACCTGCTTTTCCTTCGCGATCAGGAACTCGTGCTGATTGCCTTCGAGGTCCGTGATGACGAGACGCTGCTTGCCCTTCGTGTCCTTACCGAACGACGTCGTACCGGTGACTTCCGCGAGAATGCCGGCATCCTTCGGCGAACGCGCTTCGAACAGTTCCGCCACCCGCGGCAGACCGCCGGTAATGTCACGCGTCTTCTGCGCTTCCGTCGGGATACGTGCGAGCACTTCACCGACCTGCACCTGCTGACCATCCTTCACGGTGATCAGTGCGCCGACCTGGAAGCCGATCTGCACCGCGTGCTCCGTGCCCGGAATCTTCACTTCGTCGCCGTTCGCGTCGAGCAGCTTGACCTGCGGACGCACGCTCTTCGAAGCTTGCGAGCCACGACGCTTCACGTCGATCACGACCAGCGTCGACAGGCCGGTCACGTCGTCGATCTGCTTCGCGACGGTCACGCCTTCCTCGACGTTCTCGAACTTCACCGTACCACCGTACTCGGTGATGATCGGACGCGTCAGCGGATCCCACGTGGCGAGCTGCGTGCCTGCCTTGATCGTCGCACCGTCGAGCTGCAGCAGCGTCGCGCCGTACGGCACTTTGTGACGCTCGCGCTCGCGACCGAAATCGTCGGTGATCATCGCTTCGCCCGAACGGGAAATGACGATCTGCTCGCCCTTCGCGTTCGTGACGTAGCGCATCGTCGCCGTGAAGCGCACGATACCGTTGCTCTTCGCTTCGACCGACGAAGCCACTGCCGCACGCGATGCCGCACCACCGATGTGGAACGTACGCATCGTCAGCTGCGTGCCCGGCTCACCGATCGACTGTGCCGCGATCACGCCGACTGCTTCGCCGACGTTCACGAGCGAGCCGCGGCCGAGGTCACGGCCGTAGCAGGCCGCGCACAGGCCGTAGCGCGTTTCGCAGGTCAGCGGCGTGCGCACGCGCACTTCGTCGATGCCGAGGCGTTCGATTTCCTCGACCGCCGTTTCGTCGAGCAGCGTGCCCGATTCGTACACCGTTTCCTGCGTTTCCGGGTTCACGACGTCCGCCACCGCAACGCGGCCGAGGATACGGTCACGCAGCGCTTCGACGACTTCACCGCCTTCGACGAGCGCCTTCATCGCCACGCCGTTCGACGTGCCGCAATCGTCTTCCACCACGACCAGATCCTGCGTGACGTCGACGAGACGACGCGTCAGGTAACCCGAGTTCGCGGTCTTCAGTGCCGTATCAGCCAGACCCTTACGTGCACCGTGGGTCGAGATGAAGTACTGCAACACGTTCAGACCTTCGCGGAAGTTCGCGGTAATCGGCGTCTCGATAATCGAGCCGTCCGGCTTCGCCATCAGGCCTCGCATACCGGCCAGCTGACGAATCTGAACCGCCGAACCCCGGGCGCCCGAGTCGGCCATCATGTAGATCGAGTTGAACGATTCCTGGCGCGTTTCCTTGCCGTCGCGGTCCGTCACCGGCTCCGTCGACAGCTGCTCCATCATCGCCTTGCCGACCGCTTCCGACGTTGCCGACCAGATGTCGACCACGTTGTTGTAGCGTTCCTGCGCGGTGACGAGACCCGACATGTACTGGCGGTCGTACTCCTTCACCTTCTTCGCGGCGTCGCCGACGATCGTTTCCTTCTGCGGCGGCACGAGCATGTCGTCCACGCAAATCGAAATACCGGCACGCGTCGCGAGACGGAAACCCGACTGCATCAGCTGGTCGGCAAACACCACCGTCGCGCGCAGACCGCACTTGCGGAACGCCGTGTTGATCAGGCGCGAGATTTCCTTCTTCTTCAGCGGCTTGTTCAGCACCGAGAACGGCAGGCCGTGCGGCAGGATCTCCGACAGGATCGCGCGGCCGACGGTCGTCGCGTACAGCGAGATCTTCGGTACGAACGGCGGTGCGCCTTCCGACGTGTCTTCGTTGTGGACCATTTCGGTGATCCGCACGTTGACACGCGATGCCAGCTCGACTTCCTTGTTCTCGTACGCGCGGATCACTTCCGACACGCCCGTGAACGACAGGCCCTCGCCCTTGGCGTTAACCGCTTCGCGGGTCGCGTAGTACAGACCCAGCACGATATCCTGCGACGGCACGATCGACGGATCGCCGTTGGCCGGGAACAGCACGTTGTTCGACGCCAGCATCAGCGTACGCGCTTCCATCTGCGCTTCGAGCGACAGCGGCACGTGAACGGCCATCTGGTCACCGTCGAAGTCGGCGTTGAACGCCGCGCAGACGAGCGGGTGCAGCTGAATTGCCTTGCCTTCGATCAGCACCGGCTCGAACGCCTGGATACCGAGACGGTGCAGCGTCGGCGCACGGTTCAGCATCACCGGGTGCTCGCGGATCACCTCTTCGAGGATGTCCCACACCACCGGCGTCTGGTTCTCGACTTCCTTCTTCGCAGCCTTGATGGTCGTCGCGACACCCATCACTTCCAGCTTGTTGAAGATGAACGGCTTGAACAGCTCGAGCGCCATCAGCTTCGGCAGGCCGCACTGGTGCAGCTTCAGCGTCGGGCCGACCACGATGACCGAACGGCCCGAGTAGTCGACGCGCTTGCCCAGCAGGTTCTGACGGAAACGACCGCCCTTACCCTTGATCATGTCGGCGAGCGACTTCAGCGGACGCTTGTTCGCGCCCGTCATCGCCTTGCCGCGACGACCGTTGTCGAGCAGCGAGTCGACGGCTTCCTGCAGCATCCGCTTTTCGTTGCGGACGATGATTTCAGGTGCCTTCAGCTCGAGCAGGCGCTTCAACCGGTTGTTACGGTTGATCACGCGGCGATACAGGTCGTTCAGGTCCGACGTCGCGAAACGGCCGCCGTCCAGCGGCACGAGCGGACGCAGTTCCGGCGGCAGCACCGGCAGCACTTCGAGGATCATCCACTCGGGCTTGATGCCCGAGCGCTGGAATGCCTCGAGGACCTTCAGGCGCTTCGCGTACTTCTTGATCTTCGCTTCCGAGCCGGTGTTCTTCAGCTCGGTGCGCAGCGTCTCGACCTGCTCGTCGATGTTGATCGCGCGCAGCAGTTCACGCACGCCTTCCGCGCCCATTTCGGCACGGAATTCGTCGCCGTATTCCTCGACCTTGTTGTAGTAATCCTCTTCGGTCATGATCTGCCGCGCCTTCAGCGGCGTCATGCCCGGTTCGATCACCACATAGGCTTCGAAGTACAGCACGCGTTCGATGTCGCGCAGCGTCATGTCGAGCACCATGCCCAGACGCGACGGCAGCGACTTCAGGAACCAGATGTGAGCGACCGGCGAGGCCAGCTCGATGTGGCCCATCCGTTCGCGACGCACCTTCGCCAGCGTCACTTCGACGCCGCACTTCTCGCAGATCACGCCGCGGTGCTTCAGACGCTTGTACTTGCCGCACAGGCACTCGTAGTCCTTGATCGGCCCGAAGATCTTCGCGCAGAAGAGACCATCGCGTTCCGGCTTGAACGTACGGTAGTTGATGGTCTCCGGCTTCTTCACTTCGCCGAACGACCACGAACGGATCTTGTCCGGCGAGGCCAGACCGATCTTGATCGCGTCGAAAACTTCTTCCTGTTGGACTTGCTTGAATAGATCGAGCAGAGCTTTCATTGCTTTCTCTCCGTAGTCCGATTAATTGCGGTCGAGATCGATATCGATACCGAGCGAGCGGATTTCCTTCACGAGCACGTTGAAGGATTCCGGCATGCCTGCATCGATCACGTGATCGCCCTTGACGAGGTTTTCGTACACCTTCGTCCGGCCGGTCACGTCGTCCGACTTCACCGTCAGCATTTCCTGCAGCACGTAGGACGCGCCGTACGCTTCGAGTGCCCACACTTCCATTTCACCGAAACGCTGGCCACCGAACTGCGCCTTACCACCCAGCGGCTGCTGCGTGACGAGCGAGTACGGGCCGGTCGAACGCGCGTGCATCTTGTCGTCGACCAAGTGGTGCAGCTTCAGGTAGTGCATGTAGCCGAGCGTCACGCGACGTTCGAACATTTCACCCGTGCGGCCGTCGTACAGACGGACCTGGTTCTTCGACGGGTTCATGCCGAGCTGTTCAGCGATGTCGTCCGGGAACGCGAGGTCGAGCATCTTGCCCATTTCTTCCTCGGTCGCACCGTCGAACACCGGCGTTGCGAACGGCACGCCTTCGCGCAGGTTCTTCGCGAGTTCGAGGATCTCTTCGTCGGTGAAGCTTTCCAGGTCTTCCTGGCGGCCCGAGTCGTTGTAGATCTTCGTCAGGAACACGCGCAGTTCCTCGATCTTCGCCTGACGCTGCAGCATTTCGCCGATACGCCAGCCGAGGCCCTTCGCGGCCCAGCCGAGGTGCACTTCCAGAACCTGACCCACGTTCATCCGCGACGGAACGCCCAGCGGGTTCAGCACGACGTCTGCCGGACGGCCATCGGCCATGTACGGCATGTCTTCGATCGGGACGATCTTCGACACGACACCCTTGTTACCGTGACGGCCTGCCATCTTGTCGCCAGGCTGCAGGCGACGCTTGACCGCGAGGTACACCTTGACCATCTTCAGCACGCCCGGCGGCAGTTCGTCGCCTTGCGTGAGCTTCTTGCGCTTCTCTTCGAACGCGAGGTCGAACTGGTGACGCTTTTCTTCGATCGAGTTCTTGATCGCTTCGAGCTGCGCCGCTGCTTCGTCGTCCGCGAGGCGGATGTCGAACCAGTGGTAGTGGTCGAGGTCTTCCAGGTAAGCCTGGTCGATCTTCGTGCCCTTCGCGAGCTTCTTCGGACCGCCGTTCGCGACCTTGCCCACGAGCATGCGTGCGAGACGCTGGAACGCGTCGCCTTCCACGATGCGCAGCTGGTCGTTCAGGTCGAGACGGTAACGCTTCAGTTCGTCGTCGATGATCTGTTGCGCACGCTTGTCGCGCTGGATGCCTTCACGCGTGAACACCTGGACGTCGATCACGGTGCCGCTCATGCCCGACGGCACGCGCAGCGACGTGTCCTTCACGTCCGAGGCCTTCTCGCCGAAGATCGCGCGCAGCAGCTTTTCTTCCGGCGTCAGCTGGGTCTCGCCCTTCGGCGTGACCTTGCCGACCAGCACGTCGCCTGCTTCGACTTCAGCACCGATGTACACGATGCCCGATTCGTCGAGACGGCCGAGCTGGACTTCCGCCAGATTCGAGATGTCGCGCGTGATTTCTTCCGGCCCGAGCTTCGTGTCGCGTGCAACGACGTTCAGCTCTTCGATGTGGATCGACGTGTAGCGATCGTCGGCCACGACCTTCTCCGAGATCAGGATCGAATCCTCGAAGTTGTAGCCGTTCCACGGCATGAACGCGATCAGCATGTTCTGGCCGAGCGCGAGCTCACCCAGGTCCGTCGAGGCGCCGTCGGCCAGCACGTCGCCGCGCGAGACCTTGTCGCCCATCTTCACGATCGGACGCTGGTTGATGTTCGTGTTCTGGTTCGAACGCGTGTACTTGATCAGGTTGTAGATGTCGACACCGACTTCACCTGCGACTGCTTCGTCGTCGTTCACGCGAATCACGATACGGCCTGCATCGACATAGTCGACGACGCCGCCGCGGAACGCCTGAACCGTCGTACCCGAGTCGACCGCACAGGTGCGCTCGATGCCCGTACCGACGACCGGCTTTTCCGGACGCAGACACGGCACGGCCTGACGCTGCATGTTCGAACCCATCAGCGCACGGTTCGCGTCATCGTGCTCGAGGAACGGAATCAGCGAAGCTGCCACCGACACGATCTGCGACGGCGCGACGTCCATGTACTGGATACGGTCCGGCGTGACCATCATCGTTTCGCCGGCTTCCCGCGACGACACGAGTTCGTCGATCAGCTGGCCGTTCTCGTCGATCGCGGCGTTTGCCTGAGCGATCATGTAGCGGCCTTCTTCGATCGCCGACAGGTAATCGATCTGGTCGGTCACCTTGCTGTCCACGACCTTGCGGTACGGCGTCTCGAGGAAGCCATACTCGTTCAGGTGCGCATACAGTGCGAGCGAGTTGATCAGGCCGATGTTCGGACCTTCCGGCGTTTCGATCGGGCACACGCGGCCATAGTGGGTCGGGTGCACGTCGCGGACTTCAAAGCCTGCGCGTTCGCGCGTCAGACCGCCCGGGCCCAGTGCGGAAACACGACGCTTGTGCGTGATTTCCGACAGCGGGTTGGTCTGGTCCATGAACTGCGACAGCTGCGACGAACCGAAGAACTCGCGGATCGCCGACGAAATCGGCTTCGAGTTGATCAGGTCGTGCGGCATCAGGTTTTCGCTTTCGGCTTGGCCGAGGCGTTCCTTGACCGCGCGCTCGACACGCACGAGACCTGCGCGGAACTGGTTTTCCGCCAGTTCGCCGACGCAACGCACACGACGGTTGCCGAGGTGGTCGATGTCGTCCACTTCGCCCTTGCCGTTGCGCAGCTCGACGAGGATCTTGATCGTCGCGAGGATGTCGTCGTCCTGCAGCGTCATCGGGCCGGTGATCTCGTCACGGCTGACGCGGCGGTTGAACTTCATACGGCCGACCTTCGACAGGTCGTACGCTTCTTCGCTGTAGAACAGACGGTTGAACAGTGCCTCGACCGCTTCTTCGGTCGGCGGCTCGCCCGGACGCATCATGCGGTAGATCGCGATGCGCGCGGCCGTCTTGTCGGTCGTTTCGTCGACACGCAGCGTCGACGAGATGTACGGGCCCTGGTCCAGATCGTTCGTGTAGAGCGTCTGGATGTCCTTGATGCCCGCTTCGCGCAGCTTCTCGAGCACGCTTTCCGTGACTTCGTCGTTCGCGCTCGCGATCACTTCGCCGGTGTCGCCGTCGACGACGTTCTTCGCCAGCACGCGGCCGAGCAGATAGTCTTCCGGCACCGAGATGAACTTGGTCTTCGCGGCTTCGAGGTCGCGAATGTGCTTCGCGTTGATCCGCTTGTCCTTCTGGACGATGACCTTGCCATCACGATCCGTGATGTCGAAGCGCGCGACTTCACCACGCAGGCGCTCGGGCACGAACTCGAGTTGTGCGCCTTCGTCCATCAGCGTGAAGTTGTCGAACACGAAGAAGTTCGCGAGGATCTGTTCCGGCGTGAGGCCGATGGCCTTCAGCAGGATCGTGACCGGCATCTTGCGGCGACGGTCGACGCGGAAGTACAGGATGTCCTTCGGATCGAATTCGAAGTCGAGCCACGAGCCGCGGTACGGAATGATCCGTGCCGAGAACAGCAGCTTGCCCGAGCTGTGCGTCTTGCCCTTGTCGTGTTCGAAGAACACGCCCGGCGAACGGTGCAGCTGCGAGACGATGACACGCTCGGTGCCGTTGATGACGAACGAGCCCGTCGGCGTCATGAGCGGAATTTCGCCCATGTACACTTCCTGCTCTTTCACTTCCTTGACGACCGGCTTGTTCGGCGATTCCTTGTCGAGAATGACAAGGCGGACCTTCGCGCGCAGCGCGGAGCAGTACGTCAGGCCGCGCTGCTGGCATTCCTTGATGTTGAATGCCGGCGCGGACAACGCATAGCTCACGAACTCGAGACGTGCGAAACCGTTGTGCGAAACAATGGGAAATACCGATGTGAACGCGGCCTGCAAACCTTCAGGCTTGCGTTGCGTGGCCGGCACATCGGCTTGCAGAAACGTGCTGAATGATTCAAGCTGGGTAGCCAGCAAGAAAGGAACTTGGTGAACGATGGGGCGCTTCGCGAAACTCTTGCGAATGCGCTTCTTCTCGGTGAAGGAATATTGCATACGATCTCCGAATCACGGCGGGTGCTATCGAGGCGGAATACCTGGACGTTTCAAACCCGAGTGTTCACCGACTGAGACCCGATGGCCGTCCGACGGCTTGAACGAGCCGAGAAGCTTGGTGGTTGGCCGCTACCAACCGCTGGCTGACGGCAGCGGATGCCTGTGTTGCCCGCTACCCGACCAAACTTGCCTTCTGCAGTCGCTTCAGAAGACAAAGAGAACCGCCATTCGTGACCAATGACAACGATCAGGCGGTTTTCTTTGGCTTCTGGGGCCGATTATTCGGGCTCCCGAATGAGTGCCAGAATAACGTCCCCACAAAGCACAAAAAGGCCGGCGGTGAAAATACCGCCAGCCTTCGCACAGCGCGCCGAAACTTACTTGACTTCGACCTTCGCGCCTGCTTCTTCCAGCTTCTTCTTGGCTTCTTCAGCAGCAGCCTTGTCGACGCCTTCCTTGACAGCCTTCGGTGCGCCGTCAACGACGTCCTTCGCTTCCTTCAGGCCCAGGCCCGTCAGTTCGCGAACTGCCTTGATGACTGCAACCTTGTTGCTGCCTGCTTCAGCCAGAACGACCGTGAATTCGGTCTTTTCTTCTGCTGCAGCAGCTGCGCCGCCGCCTGCCGGGCCAGCGACTGCCACTGCAGCTGCCGACACGCCAAACTTCTCTTCGAATGCCTTGACCAGTTCGTTCAGTTCCAGAACGGTCATCCCTTCGACTGCTGCCAGGATGTCTTCTTTTGCGATTGCCATTTGAAATACTCCTAAATTGAATTCGGATACAGCCAGCGATCAATGACGCTGATGCACGCTCGATTACGCAGCTTCCGCTTGCTTCTTCTCGGCCAGCGCGGCCAGAGCGCGCGCGAAGCCCGAAACAGGCGATTGCATAACGAACAGCAGCTTCGAGAGCAGTTCTTCGCGGCTCGGGATGCTTGCCAGCGCTTGCACGCCAGCCTTGTCCATCACCTTGCCATCGAACGAACCAGCCTTGATGACCAACTTGTCATTGCTCTTGCTGAAGTCGTTGACGACCTTAGCAGCAGCAATTGCATCTTCCGAGATGCCGTAGATCAACGGGCCAGTCATCTGCTCTGCCAGCGGAGCAAACGGGGTACCTTCAACAGCGCGACGCGCCAGCGTGTTCTTCAACACGCGCAGGTAAACCTGTTGCTCACGCGCTTTCGCGCGCAGCTTGGTCAGATCGCCAACCGCAATTCCACGATACTCAGCCAGCACAACGGTCTGGGCCTTCGCGACTTGCGCGGAAACCTCAGCGACGACGGCTTGCTTGTCTTCTCTATTAAGCGGCACGGTTAGCCTCCAGAAACGATACGTTCGGCGCGGCCGGCATGGCCGAAACCTCACGTACCTCGTTCAACAACGGCGTCCGACCTCGTTAGGAGTATTTCCACCTCACGCCGGGAATCGCTTCGCGGCCTGCGGCTTCACCACTGCAAAACTTTTTCGGGTTCGCCATCTGCGTTGGCTTGAATTAAGGGAACACCTGACTGCTGCGCCCCACCAACGGTCTTTGATAACCGGTTGCCCGCCCTACCGCACGAACAACCGCCCAAAGCCCATGTAGGCCGCTTCGCGAACGAAGCGGCCCGAATACTTGCTTACTGTGCTGCCAGCGTAGCCTGGTCCACACGCACGCCGACGCCCATCGTGCTCGACAGTGCGATCTTGCGCAGGTAGACGCCCTTGCTCGTTGCCGGCTTTGCCTTCTGCAGCGCTTCGATCAGTGCCGACAGGTTCGAACGCAGTGCGGTCGGTTCGAACGATGCACGGCCGATGGTCGCGTGGATGATACCGGCCTTGTCGACACGGAATTGCACCTGACCAGCCTTCGCGTTCTTGACGGCGGTTGCGACGTCCGGCGTGACCGTGCCGACCTTCGGGTTCGGCATCAGGCCGCGCGGGCCCAGGATCTGACCGAGCGTACCGACGATACGCATCGTGTCCGGCGAAGCGATCACGATGTCGAAGTCCATTTGGCCAGCCTTGATCTGCTCTGCCAGGTCTTCCATACCAACGATTTCCGCGCCTGCTGCACGCGCTTGCTCAGCCTTCTCGCCTTGCGCGAACACAGCAACGCGAACCGACTTGCCCGTACCTGCCGGCAGAACGACCGAACCACGAACGACTTGATCCGACTTCTTCGCATCGATGCCGAGCTGGACTGCGACGTCGATCGACTCGTCGAACTTCGCGCTCGCGCATTCCTTCACGAGGCTCAGTGCGTCTTCGATCGCGTACAGCTTCTGACGATCAACCTTGGCGGCAAATGCCTGACGGCGCTTGGAGATCTTAGCCATTTACACGCCCTCCACAGTGATGCCCATCGAGCGTGCGCTACCAGCGATGGTGCGAACGGCTGCGTCCAGATCAGCTGCCGTAAGGTCCGGCATCTTGGTCTTCGCGATTTCTTCAGCTTGAGCGCGCGTGATCGAACCGACCTTGTCGGTGTGCGGCTTGCTCGAGCCCTTGTCCACCTTCGCCGCCTTCTTGATCAGGACGGTCGCAGGCGGCGTCTTCATCACGAACGTGAAGCTCTTGTCAGCGAATGCCGTGATGACCACCGGCACCGGCAGACCCGGCTCCATGCCTTGAGTCTGCGCGTTGAACGCCTTGCAGAACTCCATGATGTTCAGGCCGCGCTGGCCCAGTGCCGGACCGACCGGCGGCGACGGGTTGGCTTTACCTGCAGGGATCTGCAGCTTGATAAAGCCGATAATCTTCTTTGCCATTTGTGAACCTCATTGGAACGCCGGAGAAGGCGTTCGGTGAGTGATAACGCGCTTTCGCCACTGGCTACTGACGCTCCTCAACGGCCATGACGCGGACCGTAAGCGCGAAGGTGGGCAGCCGAGGCTGCCCACCGAATCGGGATCAAACTTTTTCGACCTGGCCGAACTCGAGTTCGACCGGGGTGGATCGGCCAAAGATGGTGACCGACACACGCACGCGCGATTTTTCGTAGTTGACTTCTTCGACGGTGCCGTTGAAGTCCGTGAACGGGCCTTCCTTGACACGCACCATCTCGCCGACTTCGAACAGGGTCTTCGGGCGCGGCTTCTCAACGCCTTCCTGCATCTGCGACATGATCTTCTCGACTTCCTTCGGGGAAATCGGGGTCGGACGGTTGCGCGCACCGCCGACGAAACCGGTGACCTTCGCGGTGTTCTTCACGAGGTGCCACGTTTCGTCCGTCATCTCCATCTCAACCAGCACGTAGCCGGGGAAGAAACGACGCTCAGTCACTGCCTTGTGGCCGCCTTTGACTTCGACCACTTCTTCGGTCGGGACCAGGATCTGACCGAATTTGTCCTGCATGCCAGCACGTTCGATGCGCTCCTGAAGCGCACGCTGCACGCTCTTCTCCATACCGGAGTAGGCGTGCACGACGTACCAACGTTTTCCGCTCGGGGATGCCGGAGTATCGCTCATATCATTTCCAACCCAGAATCGCCGAGAAAATCACCCATTCGATCGATTTGTCACTCAACCAGAGGAAAATCGCCATCACGAGCACGAAACCGAACACGACGAGTGTGGTTTGCGTTGCTTCCTTGCGGGTGGGCCAAACGACCTTCCGGACTTCCTTGTACGAATCCTTGGCAAAGGCGATGAGACTCTTGCCAGGTGCGGACATCAGCCCGACGGCAACGCCGGCGATGATACCTACCGCCAACGCAGCACCGCGGACATACCATTGCTGATTGGCCAGCCAGAAGAAGCCCACGAATCCGGCCAAGACCAACAATACACCCAGGGCCAGCATCAGCTTATCGCCGGAGGTATTTACAGTTTCGACGGATGGATTCGCCATAACACCTTAAAACAAATGCCACGTAGGACACGTGGCTATTTTTTGGCAGGGGCAGAGGGAATCGAACCCCCAACCTTCGGTTTTGGAGACCGACGCTCTGCCAGTTGAGCTATACCCCTAAACCATGCTGGGGCTGGCTGTTGCCAGCCCCAAAACTGTCGATCAACGAATAACTGGCTTACTCGATGATCTTGGCGACGACACCGGCGCCGACCGTACGGCCGCCTTCGCGGATTGCGAAGCGCAGACCTTCTTCCATCGCGATCGGAGCAATCAGCTTCACCGTGATCGACACGTTGTCGCCCGGCATCACCATTTCCTTGTCCTTCGGCAGCTCGATCGAGCCCGTCACGTCCGTCGTACGGAAGTAGAACTGCGGACGGTAGTTGTTGAAGAACGGCGTGTGACGGCCGCCTTCGTCCTTGCTCAGCACGTACACTTCAGCCGTGAAGTGCGTGTGCGGCGTGATCGAACCCGGCTTCGCCAGAACCTGGCCACGCTCCACGTCTTCACGCTTCGTGCCGCGCAGCAGGATACCAACGTTGTCGCCTGCTTGACCTTGGTCCAGCAGCTTGCGGAACATTTCAACGCCCGTGCAGGTCGTCTTCACCGTCGGCTTGATACCGACGATTTCGATTTCTTCGCCGACCTTCACGATGCCGCGCTCAACGCGACCCGTCACGACCGTACCACGGCCCGAGATCGAGAACACGTCTTCAACCGGCATCAGGAACGCGCCGTCAACTGCACGCTCCGGCGTCGGGATGTACGTGTCCAGCGCGTCGGCCAGGCTCATGATCGCCACTTCGCCCAGCTCGCCCGTGTCGCCTTCCAGCGCCAGCTTGGCCGAACCCTTCACGATCGGCGTGTCGTCGCCCGGGAAGTCGTACTTCGACAGGAGTTCGCGAACTTCCATCTCGACCAGCTCGAGCAGTTCAGCGTCGTCCACCATGTCGCACTTGTTCAGGAACACGATGATGTACGGAACGCCAACCTGACGTGCCAGCAGGATGTGCTCGCGCGTTTGCGGCATCGGGCCGTCTGCTGCCGAGCAAACCAGGATCGCGCCGTCCATCTGCGCTGCGCCCGTGATCATGTTCTTCACATAGTCAGCGTGGCCCGGGCAGTCGACGTGTGCGTAGTGGCGGTTAGCCGTTTCGTACTCGACGTGTGCCGTGTTGATCGTGATGCCGCGCGCCTTTTCTTCCGGTGCCGCGTCGATCTGGTCGTATGCCTTCGCTTCGCCGCCGAACTTCTTCGTCAGAACCGTCGTGATCGCTGCCGTCAGCGTCGTCTTGCCGTGGTCAACGTGACCAATCGTACCAACGTTCACGTGCGGCTTGGTCCGCTCAAATTTACCCTTGGCCATTTTCGACTCCCAGAAGGAATTTCACAGGTTGCGCCGCGCGCAAACAAGACACTGACTTTTTACTGCTGGTGCCCATGGGCAGGATCGAACTGCCGACCTCTCCCTTACCAAGGGAGTGCTCTACCACTGAGCCACATGGGCGCTTTACGCTTCAACTTCGCGGTCTGGAGCGGGTGAAGGGAATCGAACCCTCGTCGTAAGCTTGGAAGGCTTCTGCTCTACCATTGAGCTACACCCGCACGGGCCACAAACGATTCCTTACCGCTCACTGCGCTGATAATCTTGGTGGAGGAGGTTGGATTCGAACCAACGTAGGCGTAAGCCAACAGATTTACAGTCTGCCCCCTTTAGCCACTCGGGCACCCCTCCGTAGAGAACTGACGATTATGGGGGTGCATCGCACTTCTGTCAAGCGGATCCGGAAGATTATTTTTACTTTCTTCCCGACACCTGCCTGACCACCGATCTCCCGCCCTTGCCCGGCTAAGGCAAGCATGGGTACTGCTGATCAATGCCACATCTTCGTCAGACTCCGCCCTCAACGTCGATCTGCATCTACGCTGAAAACGAAAGACCGCCATCATACGACCTCTTACGCGCTCTGCCAAGCGGGTAAGCGAAAAATTTCCGCAAATTTCGTGCCGAGTGGATTCGCTGATATGCCCCCCGATATTTCAAGGGATATCGCTTCCAATCTCACCGGTTGTCTGACCGGACCTGCGGGGGGATGACGTGTCGAGGCTTTCGGGTGTTTTCCAGCAACTGCATCGGATCCTGCGGCCACGGCAACCGACAGGAAGTGGTGGGCGCGCCACCGACCCTAGCCGACTTCAGCCACGGCCGCGATACCATCGCAGGACAGCTGCCCGCCTCCGGTTCCGATCCTCATGCGCCTGCTTGCCCTTGCGATGACCTTCACGGCTTTGACCGCGCATGTCGCGGGTCCGTCGGATGCCTGGTGTCGATCGAGCACGATCACCAGGCTCCGCCATCAGGCACTGCCGACAGCCACGCCCCGGGACGCAGCGCGGCAGCTTCATTGCTCGTCGCATATGACCGACTGAAACCCGCGCTCGATGCCCGGTGCCTCGGTTCGGCACACGTCGGTTTCGTTGGGGCGTCCCGCTGAGCAAGATGCAATCGCCTATGCGTGGCTGCTCAACGATGCGTCCACGTACCTCGTCGGCGCAGGCGATAGTGCGTCAGAAGGTGAGTCCGGCGGCCCAGCCTGAAGCGACGCATTGCAGCCACTACTCGGCGATGATATGCGGTCCCGCCTCGGCCTGCCCGCGGGCTTGTCGACGTGATCTCGGCGAGCATTCTGCAATGTGCCGCCCACTCCTTCGCCATCATGCAAGCCGACCAACGTCAGCATCTGGTTGGCCTACCGCAGCGAATCCACGGCATACGCATGACATCCCGCATGCCCGGACGATGCCCGCATCGTGCAGCTGAACGCTAGTACCTGCGCAGGATTCGACGCCGGCGCGTTCTCCGCTCCGCATCCATCCGACGACGACGGAAAGCTGGCGTGCGACATCCAGTCTCCGACATCGATCGCTCGCTGCCCGGCGTTGGTCGTGCTAACCCGAAATCAAGGCAGGAACACGACCCGTCAGTTTTCGCCGGGCAATGGCTCCGCACTCCGGGATCCGAGTACCGCATGCACGGTGCGATCGACCGGCATCGACGCCGGCGGCAAGCACTTCGCGTTATGGGTAATGGGCGAGACTGCTTTGGCGGCACGGCCTATTCACTCATCGAAGAAATCGATGCGGTGCGAGACGGGCAGCCCGTGCTCGTCAAACGGAACAGCGCGGATTTCTGATGCTATCGGGTCGACGAACTCGCGGACGCAGGTTCGCGCTAGCAGCGCCCATGTCCATCCGGTGGGTTACACGCGCCCGTTCCGTCGCTCAAACCGACTTGAGCGAAGATGCAACCAATTGAGTCATAAACAACCCTGAATGGCTACACAATGAGATTCACGGCGCGATTCGACTTCGTCCGCTCGATGGGCATCAGCCACTCAGCGCGCGCAGCGAGAACGCGCCAAACGTCCGATAGAGGGCCCCGTTGCCCCGCATGCCGAGGGCTCGTTGTGGTGACGGGGGCCGCGACATGCTTGATAGGCACGAAATTGCAATAGTGACTTTTGGCCGAGGATGAGCTCGATATGCCGCTGAACGATGCCCAATAATCGGCAATCGAGGAGTTGGCGATGCTCCACCGGGCCGCAGCCCGGCAACGCTCAAATCTGCCCTGAGCGGTAGCCAGATACGCGAGATGGAGTCGCTACTCGACCTGGCCGCAATCGTCGCGAGCAGCGGGAGGATGAATGTTTGAATGTGGGTTTCAGCCAACGCCAACTCCCAGTGCGGGAGCAGCTCGATCGGTTTGATCTGTAGCGCGGCGCTGCGAGTTCTCGGGAACGGCAGGTGTCTGAATCGACGCATTCGGCGCCTGGATGTGGCTAGGCCGCCACTCCGCGCCCCCGTGCATTTCCGCCGCGCCAATGCAAAAACCCCCGCCTTTCGGGCGGGGGTTTCTGGCTTAGGGAGCCTGACGATTACCTACTTTCACACGGGAATCCGCACTATCATCGGCGTAGAGTCGTTTCACGGTCCTGTTCGGGATGGGAAGGGGTGGGACCGACTCGCTATGGTCATCAGGCAAA